>JAYUPZ010000164.1:0-4569 GCA_043759805.1 Myxococcales bacterium
GTTCCCAGTCGAGCGAACAGCCAAGACCCTTGAGCTGATCGAGAATTCGATCGCCCGATTGCTTGCGCCACTCCCAAATCTTTTTGACGAAGGCCTCGCGTCCGAGATCGTGCCGCGTCTTGCCCTCTTCACGTTTCAGATTGCGCTCGACCACCATCTGCGTCGCGATGCCGGCGTGATCGGTGCCGGGCAACCACATCGTGTTGTACGCGGACATGCGGCGCCATCGGGTCAGGATGTCCTGAATCGTGCTTCCGAGTGCGTGCCCCATGTGCAGAAAGCCCGTGACATTGGGCGGCGGGATCGCGATCGAAAACGGAGCCTTCGGTGCAGCGGCATCACCGTGAAAGTATCCGCGATCGGTCCATTCCTGGTACCAGCGGTTTTCGAGGGCGGACGGGTCGTAGTTCTTGGCGAGAGGCTCAGATTCGTCGGACATCGTTGCAGGGCCAGTGTAGCCAGCCAACGCCGCGAATCGAGCGGTGCAACTTTATTTTTGCCGCTATTTCTTCGCCAGGCGCTCGACGTGCTCTTTGATGATGAGCTCGGCCAACTCCGGGACGACTTCCCAAACGATCTGTTCGATGATCTCCCGCGAAAGCTTGGCGATGACAGCGTATTCGGGACCTTTGTCCGAAATCGCGGCGAGCTTGGCATCTACGGCAGATCCAATCTTGGCCGCAATCGGCGTCGTGGGAATAATCGTGGGCGAGGTTGCTCGCGTCTCGATTTCGGGATCGGAGGCAACCACTGCGATTGCCACAGCCGCACGGAGTACGGGCGGCGGCGTCGCGGGCCCCGGGAGATCGTGGGGAACCGTGTGAGCATGGCCGATGGAAACGGGTGCAGCGGTTGGAGGTGAAAAGGCAATGGGCGCGGGAGGCACGAAGGGTGCCGGTTGTGCCAAAGGACGAGCCGACGGCTTCATTGCGGCAGACGGTGGAAGCGGAGGTCGAGGACCCCCCCCCGGCCGGAGACCAGGTATCAATGAAGGCCGTGGTGGCGCAGCCGCGGGTGCGACCGGAGCTGCGGTTCTCACCACCGGAGGGGGTGTAGGCGCAATCGCGGGAACCGATGCGGTCGGACGAGGAATGGGTGCAGCCATCGGCGGAGCTGCTGCACGCATCGGCGCAACGACAGGAGCCGGTGCAGCAACGACAGGAGCCGGTGCAGCAACGACAGGAGCCGGGGCAGCAACGACAGAGGCCGGGGCAGCAACGACAGGAGCCGGGGTACCGGTGGTCTCGCCGCCCTTTGGGCCGTCAATCGAGAACTCACCGTAGCTGCTCTCGTCCTCGAATTCGGGTTGAGGCGCCGTATCGCTTTTGGGGGCAACCGAAGGAACTGCATCCATGGTCGGAGCAGTCCGGCGAACGGGCGCCGCGACACCATTGCCAGAAACCGCCTGAATCGCCTCGAGCAACTTCGTGCTGTCAAAAGGCTTTAGAAGCCTGCCGTCGGCGCCAGCGGTGACACCGCGCGTTTCGTCGTAGGGGGTTTGTTTGGATTCGAGAATCCAAATCGGCATCGACCCGCCTGCCCCCTTAATGGCAGCGCAGAGATCGTAACCCGATTTGTCACCCAGCGTGATGTCAGCGATGACGAGATCCGGAGCCTGATCCCGGGCTGCAGCCGCCGCGAGATCGAAACTACGTGCCGAGATGAGGGTTACATCATCGCCGTGTAACGCCAACTGAAATGCTTGCTGAATGGTCTGACTATCGTCCGCGACCAGGATGCGTTTCCCCATGGTAACCTCGCTCACGGATAACACGACGAGGTCCGTCGGGTCAATTTTTGTTGTCGATTCGGGCATTTGCCTTGCCACGGGAGAGGATTCGGCCGATTTGGGCGCGATCTTTCGCGTCGATTTCGCGCAACACAAACAGCACAAGTGCATAGGCCACCGCCGAAAATCCGATCGCCAGGAGACCTGCAAACTTCCCCTCGCCGGGAAAATAGCGACCCACGGCGACGGCGACCACCAGCGCCGCCCCGGTTCGCAGCCAGGTACGAACCGGAACCGCTGCCGAATAGCGGAGTCGTAGATAGATGAGCGCGACGACTAAACCCGAGAACATGCCAAGCGTCGTGGCAAGGGCCTGCGCCTTCAACAATCCCGGACCGGCCGGCACGCTGGCCGCGAGGTTGAACGCAGCAATACTTCCGACGCCGACCGTTATGACCATGATGCCGATCGCCACGCGAGGCCTGCCGGCCGCATTGATCATCGCGCATGCGATACCCGAAAGCGCGAGGGCACATTGTCCTGCAGCCAAGATGGGCAGCGCCAGGACGCCTTCCTGATAACCCCTGGGGTAAACGATGCCAAGCAGCGCATCGGCGCGCACGCCCAGGACAAGACCCATCACGGCCGCGAACAAAACCGAGATGCGGAGGGTTTGTTGAATGTAGCGGCGCGTGGTCTCGCCATCTGCCTCGAAGGTCGAGCGCGACACCAGCGGAAAAATCACAAAAGTCACAACAATGAGCGCTTGGTACGGTAAGAGCGCCAGCGTCCGAAGTGCCTCGTAGTTGCCCGCGAGCGCGTTGGCGCGGGCGTCGTCCCCAAGTGCGCCCGCGAAACTCTTCACGAGCAGCTGGTCGTAGTTCAAGGCCACATTGACCAGAAGCGCGTACGCAAAGACGCCGGTCATAAACGAAAACAAACGCCGAACGGGAAACGATGGCCCTACCCCTCGGCGAACCCCGATGATCTTGATTGCCGCAACCAGGACCATTCCGGCGGCGAGCGCAAATCCGAGCAGGGCTCCCGTCACAGGTGCTGATTTGGAGTGCAACCACATTGGCGCCGTCGCAGCACCAACCAGCAACAGCAAGGTCTTGAGTGCTGCAAAGGCCGCATCAAATCCACCTTGAACCCCGAAACGCCGCTGACCGTTCACCGAACCGACGAACACCGCATAGAAACCATAGAAAAATGGGATCACCGCGGCCAACCGGAACCAATTTACGTAGTCGTCCGATCCGTGAACGAGGCGGGTCAATAACGGTGCGCCAAAGAAAAATGCTGCTGCGAGGACGCCACCGAGGGCGAGCTGCAATTGCAAACCGGCGCGCTTGACGGGCTCGACCTGTGCGTCGGTCTCGGCCGTAAATTTCGAGACCGACTGAACCGTTCCTTGAACGATTGTGTTGTTGACGATCGAAACCGCATTGTTGACGACACCGAACGCGCCGAAGTGTTCGGGGCCCACGACGCGCGCAAGCAGCCATTTCTGCGCAAAGCCGAAGAGCATGAACCCCGCCTTGCCGAGTCCAACTTTCAGGGCGCCCCGTCCCGCCACCACGGCGCCGCGGGCAGCAGTTTCGCCGGCCGAAGATGGGGCGGATTCAGCGGCGTTATCGTTTTCGGGCGGATTCATGGCGCGATGGGTGGGTCAGCGGGTTCGTCGACGGGTCGGCAGTATGCGCAGTTTGGACGGTCCGCGCTACACTGACGATCGAGCCGTCATTAGTGCCCGAGACCTCCGATATTTCCTGGCGCGCACTGTTGCAGGCATGCGAATCGTCCCGGGCAAAGAAAATCTTGCGCAAGACGGTCTTCCCACTCGACAAGCTTGAACGGCAGGTACCCCGCGCGAGCCCCGGAGAACCCTACGGTCGGCTTCCGATCTACAAAGGATCCGAAGGTGAAGTGTTGCTCGTCCGCTGGGAGGAGAAACACTTTTGCGCTCCTCACGATCACGGAGGCGCTCGCACGATCATCTGTTTGCTGCGTGGCACATTCTGGGAACGACATTACTCGTTTGATGGACGGAAACTGACCACAGAGTCCGATCGCGAAGTCGAGGCTCCCACCGTGATGTCGGTACGGGCCAACACAATCCACGACATGCAAGCCACGGGCGGCGGCTTTGCGGTGCACTTTTATCTTCCGGCGGTTTCCAGCATGCGGGTATTTGACATCACCAACCGTCGCACAATCACTGTCGGTGAATCCTGCGGCGCGTGGATCCCCGGCAACGCCAAACTCATCGAGCGACAGGATGCATGGCTGCCGTAATTTGGATCGGATACACGACTCTGTATCGCGAAGGCGGGCCCAAATTTGAGCGCGTGGCGCATACGATGGCCCGGGAAAAAGCGGCGGCCCATCCCGAACTTACCGTCCGCTGTGAGGCCATCGAATCCAAGCGCGACTTCGTCGATGCGATGGCCAGGATAGCCGAAGGTGGACAGGAACTGCGGGAGCTTCATTTCATTGGCCACAGCGGCATGTACGGACCGATGTTTCGTACCACAGAGATGCCGGAACAATTTAGCCCCCACGAATGGCGCTCTCTGAAGCTGCCCTTTGCGCCGGGCGGAGAAGCGTTTTTCCATGCCTGCAGAACCGCTCGCTGGTTTGCGCCTTTTTTTGCGCGCACCTTCAATGTTCCCGCACGCGGCTACCACCACTACACCTCGGTTTCGCTGCGTCCCGATCGATTCGTCTGGGAGGCACGGGGATTTGATCCGCGAGCCGATCTGTACATCGTCGCCTGCGCGGGTAAGAAGTCGCACGGCTCGTTTGCCACCCTTGCGAAATACGCGGGCGCGACGCCG
>JAYUPZ010000165.1:0-2093 GCA_043759805.1 Myxococcales bacterium
GAGGCATGCTTTCGGTCAAGTCCGCTGTCCCGAACGCAGAGGTTTTCCTCGATGGCGCGAGTCTTGGCGCGGCGCCGATCGATCGCAAAGACCTCAGCCCCGGCAAGCATTTTGTTGTGGTACGAAAGAAGGGTTATCGCGACTTCTCGCGTGAAGTTCAACTCGAAGAGAATCGTCCGGTTTCGGTGGTGGCGGAACTAGCGGCCGTCACGCGGGTGAAGTTCCTTTCTTCCCCAGCGGGCGCGACCGTTTTTATCGACGATGAACCCATCGAAGGGATCACCCCCTCGGTCAAGGATGAGGTCCCCGCTGGAGAACACCAGATTTCCTTTCGTCTGAAAGGCTACGATGAGACGCGCAAGACGGTGACGATCGAAGGTGGCGAGGATCGCATCATTCAGGCCGACTTGGTTCCAACGCGAGTGGGGCCCACCCGGGCGGAGTTGAGCGAGGCCAAGCAGGGTCTGTCCACCTGGGGCGCGAAGGCCCTTCCGAAGGGTGGTTTCGCTGCCGACGTTGGGATGGGTTATCCCTATTGGCTCTACGGTCGACTCACGGTTCACGCATGGGAGCGCAAGAATTTTAAGATCGATGCCGGCGTCGAGATGCGGACGTATTTCCAGACGTGGGAGTTCAACTTGCATTCGCGCATGCAATTCATTGAGGCAGGTCCCTTCTCGCTTGGCGCGCGTGTGCTGGGCGGTGGTGGTCCGGGTTTTAACGGACGGAACACCTGGTCGATGCAGGGCGGCCCGCTTGCGACGATGTCCTTCTCAAACATCGTTCATTTCACGGTCGACGCCAGCCTTCAGTACTACAGTGATCGCGTTTGTCCGAGTTCGGACGATATTTCTCGTGATGTGGAACCCCGTGGTGTTTGCAAAGACTGGATGAGCCATAAAGAAATCTTCGGTAACAGCGATCCGGAGAAAAATCGCTTTTCGGATATGCGCTTTTTGGTTGGTGGTGCCCTTGAGGTTGTCATCAACCGCTACTTCTCTGCCTGGGTGAAGCTCGATTTCTTGCCAGGACAGTTCGATGGTCGTGCGGCCTACAAGGACAAGGTCAACAACGCCCTATTCGAGCGCGACCAGCTGGTCTACACCATGGGCGGTGCAACGTTAAAGCTGTAGTCTTGCGCCGCCAGACTATTCCCATTCACGCAGCGAATAGATAGCTCCCGACAGGGAAACGTCGCCGGTGTCTACCCCGGTGCCGAGTCGCTCGAACATCGAGTAGGTCGTGTTGCAATCCAAATCGCCGAAGGTTTGAGCGCGAAACGCCAACCCTGTGCCGTCAGAGGAATAGAAAGGGGCGTAGTAGTGCGGGTCCGCGATTAAAAAGCTCAGAGCCTTCCACGTCTCGTCGCTTTCGTAAACGGTGCTGTCGAAGCACTTTCGCCCGGTTGCATTGCAGCAATCATTGGGCGTCTCGAATTGTGTTACGGAGACCGGGAACTGCCTCGGCAATGGGATGCCGCTGTTGTTGAGTCGCTCCAGATAGAAGTAGGCCGTGGCGCCGGCACATAACTTTTGAATCTGGTTGGCTGCTTCGGCTGTCTTTGACCTGGCCACATATCGGCGGAAACCGGGAATGGCGATGGCTGCCAGCATGCCAACTATCGCCACCACGATCATCAGTTCAACCAGCGTAAACCCTGCCTGTCTTTTCCGCGCGACCATCCCCGGATTGTATACCAACCCCGGGGATACTTCCGTCCGGATCAGACGGGACGGCCGCCAGCGCGTTCCAGGAGGGCGTCGACCGAGGGGACTTTTTCCGTTTCGGTGACACGGATGCGTACCGAAAACAGTTCGCGAGGATCGGCATAGGCGTGTTCAAGGGTCACCGTCAGGCCTGTCAAAAGCGATCCAAAATACGTTTCTAGCTCGGGTCGCATAGCCGCAAAGGTCTCGGCCGTATTCGGAGCCGACAGGCGATCGTTGATCCGGAACAAGATCTCGTCAGTCCTGAACGATACGTTCAGCGAAGTATCTTTTTGGAGAAGGCTCGCCGCATACAGTGCCCGGCGAATGGCATCTGAAAGCCGTTCGGTCGCACCGGGGAATGCGCGCTTCCGGTTGTACAGCAAT
>JAYUPZ010000166.1:0-4557 GCA_043759805.1 Myxococcales bacterium
TGACGACTGCCGTTTGATGGACGACTATTGCGGCGGATGCCACTGTCGCTCGCTTGCCGAGGGTGAGATGCCTCCCGTCTGCGATGCACCGCTGGTCCAGTGTTTTGCTGCGCCCTGTCTGACGCGGGTGGCGCGATGTCATGCGGGGGTTTGTGCAACCGAAGCACAGGCTGCGGCCCCTAATTTGTAATCGACCGCATCGTGAGAAAACACCGATGCGGTTTTGTGATGCCTACCTCGCTCTTGGGTCGAACCTTGGCTCTCGCGCGTGGCTTTTGGCGGAAGCGGTTCGGCGTCTCGCGCAGTCCGGGGTTGTCGTCGTGGGACGATCTTCGATCTATGAAACCCGCGCGGTGGCCGATGACCCGCAGCCCGACTACCTGAACGCCGTGGTGCGAATTGATACGCCCTTGTCGCCCCGGGCGCTCTTGTCGGTGGGGCTTGGCATTGAGCGGGCCATGGGGCGGGTCCGGCCAGCGGGAAAAAATCGTACTGCACGCATCATCGATATCGATGTCGTTTTGTATGACGGTTTGATTCTGTCAGAAGTTGATTTGCAGCTGCCTCATCCAGGCCTCTTGCAACGTGCTTTTGTGCGCATTCCCCTGGCGGAGGTTGCCAAACCCGGTTTGCGCCATCCCCACACCGGTATCCTGCTTGACACTGCGCCTATGGCATCCGGTGTTCGTCTGTTTGCGCGCACCTGGTGCTAGAAAGGATCATGCTCAAGGGTGCCCCGTTCGCACGATGCTTACTGTTCGCACTGCTGCTGGTTCCCTGCGCCGCGCGCGCGCACGGCGATGAAGAACCGGCACCGCCGACGCTGCAGCGATCGTACGCGGCGCCCTCCTTGAAGACGTTTGTGCAGCCCACCTATCCCGCCGAGCCAATGCGGCTTGGACAAGGCGGGATTGTGATCCTCGCGCTGCAAATCACGCTTGAGGGCAATGTGGCAAGTGCGACCGTGAAACACGGTGTCGGGCCGTTGTTCGATGAGGCGACGTTGGAGGCCGGGCGCAAGCTGAAGTTCCATCCCGGTAAGCTTGATGGCCACCCGGTCTCGACCAGCATTGATTTTGAGTACCGCTTCAGCGCGCCGGGACACACGCACACCGAAGCTGCCCCGCTCGGGCCCACCCATCTCATCGCGTTGCCAACGCTTGCCCCCGATCCGGCTGCCGCGACGCTCTTGCAGATCGAGGGGGTACAAGAGACTACCGTCGAGGTTCAGGCGGAACGGCCGCTCACCGCAGCATCCGCCCGTACCGTGCGCGATCGCGATCTGCGCTTGCGTCCTATCTTGCGGCCAGGCGATCTGTTTCGTGTCACGCCGGGGCTGATGCTGGTTCAGCACGCAGGCGGCGGCAAGGCGAATCAATTTCTGTTGCGCGGCTTCGACGCCGATCACGGCACCGACATCGCGCTGTCATTCGATGGCATTCCGATCAACATGGTCAGCCACGGCCACGGTCAGGGCTACGCCGACGCCAACTTTGTCATCCCCGAGTTGGTCGAGCGGGTAGAAGTTTCCAAGGGTCCGTACTTTACGGAGAACGGCGATTTTTCCACTGCGGGCTCGGTCAATCTGGTCACCCGCAATCATGCCGAGTCGTTCGCGTCGTTTGGCGGCGGGTCGTTCGACACTTTGCGTTCGGTGGCCATCGCCGCGCCGCGGGTCAATGAACGCCTGGCACCTATTTTCGCCGCTGAGATTGTCCGCACCAACGGCCCCTTCCAAAATCCTGAACGTTTTACCAAGCTCAACCTCTACACCAAGCTCACCTACGACATCGACAGCCAATCAACGGTGAGCTTCGGGGCCAGCCAATACAACGGCAGCTGGAGCGCTTCAGGGCAACTGCCAACGCGCGCGGTGAAAGCTGGCCTCGTGGATTTTTACGGCTCGCTTGACCCCTCCGAGGGCGGCACCACCGATCGACAAAATGTCTTTGTGTCGTACCGCCTGCGGCCCAATACACAAAGCGAATTCCGCGCGCTCGCTTACCTCACGCTGTATGACTTTCGCCTGTACTCGAACTTTACTTTTTTTTCGCGCGACCCAATCAGCGGCGATGGGATCGAACAGCGCGACAATCGCACCGTCCACGGAGCCCGGGCCAGTTACCGATGGTTGCGGAGCTGGCATGGCCTCGTTTTCGATTCCTCGCTGGGCGGCGACGCGCGCTCGGACAACATCGCCAACGGACTTTCTTATAACCGGGACCGCGAGCGACTGAGCAACGTGATCGACGCTCAGATCCAGGAATCCTCGGTGGGGGTGTGGGCCAAGGAAGAAGTGCAATTCGCGCATTGGCTGCGCGTGGTGGCGGGCGTGCGCGCCGATCACTTCACGTTCCAGTCGACGATCGGATGGAAGATCTGTCCACCCTTGGCACCCGCACTTCGGGCATCCGGGGCAAGGGGCAGGTTAGCCCCAAGGCAAGCGTTATCCTGTCGCCGCATCGAACCACTGATTTGTTCTTGAATTTTGGGCACGGGTTTCATTCAAACGATGCACGCGGTGTGGTGCGCTCGGTGCAGCCGGTCACCCCACTTGCCCGCACGGTTGGTTATGAAATGGGTGCGCGCACCCGATTGCTTGGCGGGCGGGTGGAAACCGCGCTGTCGCTGTGGGGCATCGACGTGGCAAGCGAAACGGTGTGGATAGGCGACGAGGGCGTGACCGAAGCGGGTGGCTCGACCCGGCGGCTGGGTATCGAGTGGGAAGGGCGCTGGGAGAGTCGCCGATCCGCAGCCACTGACGTCGTGAACGCGTCGGGCGATGCCAAGGAGTTTATGAAGCCGACCGATTATATCGGGACGAAGTCATTTCCTGACTACGCCGCTTATGCCAAGTCACACCAGTACGACATCAAGGTTCCCGGCTGTGCGACGAATGGTAAAATGTTCGTTGGTCAGCGAAAAGAAGGGTTTGCGGTCAACATCGGTACCATCTTCGATTTGGTGAATGCCGATGCCGCAACCATTACCAATCCAGGCCTCCGGGGGGCTGTGCCAAACCCTCTTGATAACAAAAACGTTACGACCATCGCCCTTGAGTTGCCGATTGCATGTGTGGTTGCAGCAGGGAAGCCGGCCATCATTGGAACGTGGACGACTGCAAGCCTTCGCCAAGCTCGCGTTCTGGACCCAAGCCATCTTTTGCGCGGCCGGCTCTGGAAGGCGGCGCCTGGACTCAGGTTTCGCGTTTGTCCATGCCGCTTGTGAATGAGGTGGTGATTGGTCTCAAGGACAAGAACTTGTTCAACGCGAGCGAACCAAAAGATGACGGTCAGTTTGCAAAATACGTGACACATCCAACGTTGGCGGCCCTTCTCGAGTCGCTTTTCTCCGCCGCCGGTGTGAAGGCTCCTAACACACCAAGAAACGACCTGGTTGCAGCGTTCCTAACGGGTGTTGAAGGCGTCAACAAGAATGGCTCGACCGCAGAAATGCAAAGGTTGAACTTGGGCTTGCCCGTAACACTGGCAGCCAATCAAAACGACCTCGGTGCCGCAGGGTGCTTTCCCGCAGGTGTTCTAACAGTCACGGGCAATGCCGCGTGTGATCCGGCCGGCTTTCCGAATGGACGCCGACCCGGTGACGACATTGTCGACATTGAACTACGGGTCATGATGGGTGCGCTCTTGCCCCCGGCAATGGCTCCCGCATCTGCTGCATTGCCGTTCCATGATGCCGTCCTTCAAAACGCCAGTCAGTTCGACAACGCGTTTCCTTACTTAAAGTTGCCCCTTCCCGGAGCGAAGTAATTTCCGTTTGAGGCACTTAACGAAAGCACACATCATGAAAACAAAATTAAACCTCATGCTCGCATTTGGTCTCGCCCTCGCAGGCACGGCGGTGGGCTGCGATGATGACGACGACGGTCCATCCGTTGACAGTGGCGCAGGTGGAATCTTCGGAACGGGAGGAAACACAGCAGGCACCGGCGGGACAGCAGGCACCGGTGGGACAGCAGGCACCGGTGGGACGAATCCCAATGGTGGAATCGTTGATGGGGGTGGTGGTTCAAATGCAAGCTTTGGCGCATTTGTCATGGACCTCATCAAGAACAAAACGAATGAAACCGGATCTCCCGAATCTCTCGAAGGCAAAACCTTCGACATGTCGGAAGACGTAACGACGTTCGTTGATTTGTTGAAGTAAGGGTTGCCGTTAAGTAGGAGGGTGTCGCCGAAATGGCGGCGCCCTTTCTTTTTTCAGCTCGGTGCGCCAGACTGCGGTCGTGAAAATTCCGGGCTTGGGAACGACGGTGATAATGCTTGCTTACCTCGCGTCGGCAGGATGCGCGGACGAAGGCGAGATCGAACACCGCCCTAGCGATGGGTCGATGTTGTCATACGGAAGCAACGACGCATCTGGCAGTGACGGCGCGACGGCGGCTGTCGCGCGTGATGCAGAGCAATCCGTGACGGGCACAATCACAACGGGCCGAACGAGGGACGTGAGTCGGCAGGCTCACGCAATTGTTCAGCTCGCCGACGGGAAGGTGCTGGTGACCGGAGGGATCAAATTCCCGAGTCCGTTTTCGGGCCT
>JAYUPZ010000167.1:0-9528 GCA_043759805.1 Myxococcales bacterium
GCGTGAAATAGAACCCAGCCGGACACGGAAACCCCAAAAGCCGCGACACAAAGCGCGGCCTCCCCGATCGTTCGTGATACGGTTCGACCGCCCCCCCCGAGCATCAATGCGATGAACATCGGCGCAAACAAATACAATCCGGCCTGCCACGACACAAGACTTCCCCCGGCGATAAGCGCACCACACACAACACTGTCGCGCGGACGCCACTGTCCGATCCGGGATAGCGACCATGCAAGCGACCACACCACCCAAGGCAGATAAAGAACGTTGTCCTCGAAGGTCAAAACGAGGATGCCAACGCCCCACGAAAGCACATACAGTGCCGTAAAACCTGCGGCGAACCACGCGTGCGCGCACAACCTTCGCGCCACAAATAGAAAACCCATCCCTGCAACGGCAAGCGCAAACCCGTTCAATAATCGTACACCGTCGAACACGCTGCCTCCGAAGGGAGCAACCAACCGCTGTCCAATCCAGTAGATGGGACCGAGTGCGAAATGCGAGTTCCACGGCACCATCGACCAGTTCGCCGAACCACTCGCATAAAGCCCCACGTAGTTGGCACTATCCCAGTTCAAACGTACGGCAAGCGTGTCCGAAGAGATTGTCCACGCCCACGTGAACGCCAACAGCGCGCACGCAACGTAGAAAAAACCTTCGCGCGACCGATGCCGCATCAATCCGGCATATCACAGATCGCGACTAACCGAAGCTGATGATTCGGCGGCGCAGCAAACGGGATAACGTGCGCAATGAATCGAATCGCCCCATGCCCGAGATGTCGAGCAAGGTGGAAACCGCCAGGGATCCGTCGATGCACGACAATAGGAATCCGGTCTTGTGATCAAAGGACGAGGTATTGAGGCTGGCGTTGTCGGTCACCATCACGGGCACCGCCACTTCAGGACCCACGTGCGCTGCAAAGGCCTGCTCGAACATCGCCCGGGCAGGCTCAATCACCTCGGCAATGCCGGGCAAGGGCGCCTTGTCCCCTTCCTCTAGTGCCTCTTCGGCCGCCTCGGCTGCACCGTCTACGTTTCCGGTTTCAAGACAATTGCGGCACAGATCCACCATCTTCGCAGCACGCGTTCGCGCAATCGTGAGGGACATGTCGAGTGGCGTGTCTGTACGAAAGGTAGCCGTGGGCCGCATTGGAATGCCCGTGGCCGGGGTCTTGTGCGCTGAACCGATGGGGCGCGTGAGGCTGTCACCCGATTCCTCTGTGGGGACCGACGATGGGATTGCGCGACGGGGCGCCGAATCCTCGTCGAGGTTATTTGTTACAACAGGTCGGGGCACCCGGGGGGTTTCGTTCCGCGACCGGGTACCTTGAGCGAGAATTGCGGGCACGTTCGAGACCAGCGTATTCCGTCGCTTCCGCTCACGGGACACTTCGCCGACCGAGGGTAGGTTCTCCTCGGTGGTTCTATCGACCTCGGGATTGGTGTCCTTGCGGTTTTCATCGAAGTCATCGTCGATATCGACGGAATCCATCTCGTCGGTGATATCGGTCGGATCATCTTTGACGGTTGGAAAGTTGGCGGTTTGCCGCGTGTTCGCATCGGAAGGTGCACTCGCCCCCGGACCAAGGCGCGCCTGAACAAAATCGACAAGCTTCCGAGCCTCGTCGTTTTGCGGGTCAATGATAAGGGCTTCACGCCAGGCTTCGATCGCCTCGGCGATTTGGCCCCGTCCATAGCGGGCCAGCCCCTTTTCCAGAAGGGCGCGCGCGGTTTTATCCGAACCTCCGTTCAAAACATTTGCCCTGTTTGCTAGCTGCGACCGGGTTTGTCCATGACCGTCTGGAACATCGTCAACGTCCGACCCATGCTCTCGCGCGCTTTCTGTAGTGCTTCTGGATCCTTGCGACGCATGGCCGTTCGCGCCTCTTCAAGCGCGCTGTCAGCAGCTTCCAAACCTTCGGATCCGAAGGGCGTACCTGAAAGGGCGGTCTTGACTTCACCCATCATTGTCATCGCCTGATCGACCATCTTTTCGACCTGCTGTCGCACGCGCTCCACATCTTCGTCGCCTTTGACTGCGACGGCGTAGTCCGCATTCTGCTGCGCCATCTGCTGAATTTCTTCTTCCGTCAGACCGCTTGTGGCCGTGACGGTAATCGACTGGCCCTGACCTGTTTCAAGATCACGGGCCGATACGCTGACGATGCCATCGGCGGAAATTTCAAACGTGACCTCGACCTCGACTTCTCCACGCGACGCCTTGCGCAGGCCCGTCAAGACGAACTCGCCCAGGATTTCATTTTCCTCGGCACGTTCACTTTCACCCTGCATAACCAAGATCTTGACCGAGGTCTGATCGTCACGCGTGGTGGTAAAAATATGACTGCGTGCCGTCGGCACGGTCGTGTTTTTTTCGATGAGTCGGTGGAAGAATCCGCCGACGACCATGATGCCAAGCGAGTGCGGCGTCACGTCGAGCAACAACATGTCGGATGTGCTCTCGACCAGAGCGGCCCCCTGAATTGCGGCACCGACCGCCACGACTTCGTCCGGGTGAACACCCTTGTTCGGTGAGCGCCCAAAAAACTCGGTCACTGCTTCTTGCACCTTCGGCATGCGCGTCATACCACCGACCAGCACGACATCGGTGATGTCGGATGGTTCAAGCTCCGCGTCGTCGAGGGCCTTCCGGCTGATCTGCAGTGTACGCTCGATGAGATCAAGGGTCAGCTCTTCAAGCTTGTTGCGCGAGATTGTACGCTGCAAGTGCAACGCCTGATTTTTGCCCGCGGAAATCAAAAAAGGCAGATTGATTTCGGCCTCACGGACAGCCGACAAATCACATTTCACCTTCTCCGAGGCATCCTTCAGACGCTGCAGCGCCATCATGTCCTCGCGCAAATCGATCTTGTGCTCTTTGCGAAATCCGTTGACCAGCCAGTCCATGATGCGGCGATCAAAATCCTCACCCCCAAGGAACGTGTCGCCCGCAGTCGATACAACCTCGAATACGCCGTTGGAAATTTCGAGAATCGAAATATCAAACGTACCACCGCCAAGATCGTAGACGGCAATGCGTCCCTCGAGATCTTTCCCGAAGCCATAGGCGAGAGCGCCTGCGGTGGGCTCGTTGATGATGCGAATCACATCGAGACCTGCAATGCGTCCGGCATCCTTGGTCGCCTGACGTTGACCGTCGTTAAAATAGGCCGGTACCGTGATGACGGCCTTGCTGACCTCGTGGCCAAGATAATCCTCGGCAATGAGCTTCATCTCTTGCAGGACGAAGGCCGATACCTCGGGCAGCGAGAAGGACTGATCGCGCATCTGCACGCGGACGTCTTGGTGAGGTCCTTGAACAATCTTGTAGGGAACGGTCTCGCGAATCGCGGCCACCGCCGGCGAGCTCCAGTTTCGTCCGATCAACCGTTTGACAGCGTAAGCCGTATTTTCTGCGTTGGTCACCGACTGCCGCTTGGCGATGTGACCGACGAGGCGCCTGCCGCTTTCTGAGATCGCCACCACGGAGGGTGTGGTCTTGTAGCCACCCTTGTTGGGGATGACGTTGGGGGTTCCTTGTTCGAGCACCGCCACACACGAGTTGGTGGTCCCCAGATCGATTCCTATGACGACTTCAGACATGTCCCACTGTTTTCACGGTAACACGGTGCAAGAAGTGGCACCACAGGACGTCATCATCGGCAACTCCGCAGGATCTTTATAGGAGTTTGTCGAAAGGGTCGGAGTTTTAGGCTGATTTTGGCGTCGACCGGGACAGAGGGGGGACGCCCGGGTTTCGATTACAGGGTGGCGCTCGATTCGAGCGAACAGGCGCGCTCCGAAACAGCGCCGGCCTCGTCGTGGCGGCGAGCCGCCTCCATTAGAAGGAAGGTCGTGGAGACGCCCATTTCGTCTTCCTCATCAATGCGGGCATGCCACAGTTCAAAACGTCCGGTATCCCAGGCAAAGAGCTGGCATACGGCCTCAAACCCCGAGACTCTACGCCCGCCCTCGATGACGGCACGAACCAGGCGACCCCCGCGGATGAAAAGTCGGCCGAGCTGGCGACCCCGTTGCAGGACCAGCAAGCCATCCTTTCTTTCCATTTCGAGGAGCGTAAGCAGCGGGGCTAAACCGATTTCGCGCAGCTCGCCGCGGAGAATGGACCGACTGGGATGGGCGGACATGCCGCCATGTTGGCAGCGCACCCGCCACAACTCAAAAAAACGATCGAAATGGGTGGGCGGGCGCTGCGCGGGGCGTCACATCCGTTCGAGGCGGCGGGCTTTCCGCGTTTTTGAACCGTGACACGAAACCCACTACCTCGATGTGATCCGAACCGGTCCCAGCAGACCCGAAGAAAGCAAAGGCGAGTCTTTCGTGTACTGCGTATCGGTGGTCCAGGTCAGCCGTTGTGCCTCGGGCAAACGTGCATCACCGATCAGGCGATTTGGCCACAGGTTGGTGATGCGTACCTCCAGTTGATTCTTCCCAGTCCTGGCGGTGATCTCCACCTCGAACGGTGGTTTCCACAGAACCCCTTGCGATTTGCCATTCCAATACACCTCGGCAAAATCTTTGACCTCACCCAGATCGAGCACCATTTTGCCACGCACTGTTGCTGGCAGATCAACCGTGGTGCCGTAGGTGGCCGTTCCGGAGAAATATTTGATGCCCTCGTCTGCATGCTCTGACCAGGAAACCAGCTTGTTCAAGGTCGCCGAGGGTGGGGCGCCCAGCTGCGCGGGAAACTTCACCTGCCACGGACCTGGCACCTCGAACGTGGCGCGCGTTTTGGTCGACTTTGCAACCGATGCTGCGGGTGGTACGCCCGGGCGACGAAACACCACGAACACCGATCCGGCTTCATCCATTCGCAGGCGAACCTGCGTCCCGGTGGCACCACGGCTCCACTCGGTTGCCTTGACAATCGTACCACGGTTCGGATCCCACAACTCCGGCGCCTTTCCGGTGACACGAAAATGCAACCTCACATCTTCCACGCGACTCAACTGATTGGCGACGAAATACAGATCGGCGTCGGCAGTCTTGCGGTGAAAGTAGACGACATTGGCGTCCGCCGCTGCGGTGACGGTCTTGAAATCCGGCGCCACACCAAGACCGACAAGAACATCGGCAAGCGGTTTGCCCGTCACCACCTTGCCGCCCTTCGAACCTACCTTGTTGTCGCAGGTTGAATCGGTCTGACAGGCGCCCCACAGACTTTGGGTCAACTGGGCGACCTCGGCGTCTACTGTGGGGTATCCGGCCAGACCGAGGGAACGTAGCGGCCGCGGGCCAACCACGGTGACGCCGGCCTGTACCAGGCTCTGGATTTTTTTCAGGACGCGTGGGCTCACAATGGTCGACGTCAAAACCAGCACGCGATATTCCGTGCCATCGGGTAACAACAACCGTCCATCTTTTCCGGCTTCGACTCTGCCCAGCAGGACCTCGGCATTTACGAAATCATAGTCGTAGCCCGCGGGTGGCTCGGGCTTGATGCTTTTGACACCGGGAACGGTGACGGGCACCGATTCGCCGTAGAAATACAACACGTCACCGACAAAATTACCCTGTTGCAGCAAAAACTGGCTGCGCGAAAGGTAGCTCATCCAGGCGCGCGACTCTTCCCACCAGGTGATCTGGCGGTTGAATTGTGTTCCGAATGGACCCAGCGTAAACCCCGGCTTGCGATCGTCGCTCGGCTGATGCGCGTATTCATGAATGACGAAGCGATTGATACCGGTGGCAAAATGCAGATCGCCCAGCGCTTTCATTGCATAGGGTGTCATCCCGTAGGCCGGCTTGTCGGGTGCCGCGGTGAACGCTTCAGCCGCGGCGATCGATTTTCCATAAATGTGCGCGGCCGAGGACGTGAGCTTGCAATCGGGCGTGCGATCGAGATCCTTGCGCTTGACCCAGAATTCACCCATCGGGATATCGGGCATGCCGCGCACCTGCAAGCCATCGGCGAACATCGGCTGGCCTATGCCGATGGATTCGGCGTAGAGCCCAAGGCCATCCGCATGCAAGCGGTCCCTGAAGGCACCGTAGTGATTCTCAGCCACAAGATCTCCCAGCGTTCGGCGCACGTCTTCCAAAAAGCGATCGGATTGATCGGAAGAGCCGACGACCTTGCCCGCCATCGCCGGCAAAAATCGCATCGGATCATAGCCGCGGCGGCGGGCAAATTCGCGCACAAAACGTGGTGTCCAGTTTTGCTGACCCGCTTCCCAGCTGTCCATCAACACGTGACTCAAGGTTTTACCGTAGAGCGGTCCCAGAGCCTGTGCGACGGGAGTCATGAAGCCGTCGAAGTACGCCTCGACCGACGCGCGATCAAGCTTGTCGACCTCCAGCCCGCGCGCATCGTCGGGCGCCGGGCCGTTTTCGTGCCCGGTTGCCGAATGGCCAAAACGTATCACGGTCCACCGACCCGGCGGTACGTCCCAGGTCAAGTGCCCATTTGCGCCCATCGCACTCGACAGATCGACCACCTGTGCGGGCATTACCGTTCCGTCGGATCCGGTGGCGGGCGTGGGCACCTTCCCGTAATCAGCAAGCAAGGCAAAACCGGCCTTATCCTCGAAACGATTGATTCGTGCGGCGGGTGTGAGATCCAGTTCAGCCAGCTCGAACGATTTTTGCCGTTCGTCGCGTGGCTTGAACACCAGTCGGTACGATCGCGACGTGACGACTGGGAAAGCAATGGTCTTCGGCGTGGGTTGACTCCACACAGAAGGCGGCGTGTCAGCAATCACCGTGCGCCACGCACCGCTTCCTTCTGCCAGCATCTGCAACTCGAACGGTAGCACTTCGGATAGCGTCGCCAGCGTCAGCGCGCGGGCCACAAAGGGCTGCGCAAAATCAAGTCGCACAAACAGTGATCTTTCGCCGGTGGTGGGAAAAGTCATCAACTGGCGCGTATTCAGATCGCCATCCGTCGTCATCCGCCAATTGAATGCCGCCACGTTGGAACTCACCGTGGGCCGCGCGCTTGCCAGATTCACCGCATCGCCCGCCACCGATGGAAATGCCAGCGTGGCGACATCCCGGTAGAAAAACTTTTCCGCACCAGGTGCCACGGATTTGTGTCCAAGGCGCGCATGCGACAACCCCTGAAAGGGTCCATACACCGAAGGAGGCGCTGGCAATGCGGCGGAAAAGTGTTTCGGTCCTTCGACGGTCGATTCGCTCCACACCAGCTTTTGCATCGCCTCGTCCGGTTTGACCCAGGTGCCACCGGTTTCGCTCCAACCCGCCGCGCTGTGAATCGTCATCTCCAGCCCCAACCGATCGCATTCGGTCGCCGCATGCCGGATCATCTCCAGCCATTCGGGTGACATATAACGAATCGGCTTGGCGACTGTCACGGGCGTCGATAAATGCGCCGTGAAGATCTGCACCCCACCGAGGCCAATCCGGGCCATCGCTTCCAGATCCTTTGTGACGCCTTCTCGTGTGACGTTTCCGTTCATCCAGTGCCACCAGACCAGCGGTTTCGAGTTGGCGGGTGGATCAACGAAACCTTTTTCGAGTGACAGCGGTTTGGGGGCCGAAAAAGGCATTTTGCCGTGCGCCGCCGCAGCGAAGAACAATACCGCGACAAATGCAGTGCAAAAGAGCCGTACAATCGATGCGTTCATTGCGCCGAAATGTACCGCCAATGCTTCTGTGACTGGCTAGGGAACAACACAAACCGCTAGCAGAATGCGATCCGCGTCACGCCCCGAACTACGGATGACGGATAAATACGGCTGGCGTTGCAAAACGCAGCGATAGTTCGCTCGGTGGCGGCGCGTTAACCTGATCAATGTCCCAGTCCTCGCGCCATGCTTGTTCGGTGCCGTAGCGCCAGCGTCCATCCATTCGGACGACGTTGCCAACGCGGGTGAACCGAAACTCGACCTCGCCCGCATCCGCGGTCGGTAGGCGGGAAGGGAACTCGCTCCACCACCCGACGAGAACGCCGTCCACGTAACGCCCGATAATCGTGCCCTGGTCGTGGGTGTAGGCACCCCAGATCTCATCGCCAACCAAACGCAGCACCATGTCTCCCCATTGACCCGAGTAGTATCCGGCTACCTCGTTCGGCGCGATGGGTGCGTCGCCTCCGGCATCTTTGGGCGAGTCGTCGACAACTGGTGTCGCGTCCACAAAAACCGACGTATCTACCCCTACGTGCGCATCGACCGGCGATAGAAGCGTGGCGTCTACCTGCCCCCCACCCGAGGCGGCGCCGTCCAGGTTGGTGGTCAAGGCGTTGTCGGTCTCATCTTCACATGCGGCCAGAAAGACGGACGCGGCCAGCATCAGTTGAACCAAGCTATTTTTCATGCGTGACAGAATAGCAACTGCCCGGGGGACTACCATCGATCAAGCACTGGCCATCTGCGGCTGATTGATCGTAGAGTCTGCCTTTCCAGCCCATGTCTGATCCCAAACCGATGAATGCGAACGATCTACTCGCGCGAATCTTGGCAAACTCGAAGACGACAACCGCCAAGGTCGACGCGGTCGAAGCCGCAGTGGAAATGAAGGTATGCAAGATCTGCGGTGCCGCTCGCCCCGACGGGACCGATCTCGGACAATGTGACTATTGCGGCAACGACCTGTAAAGACCCATGTCCGTAGACAGCGTGCGCGATCGTTGGATTGGATTTCTCGATAAGCTCGAGGGTCGGCTGACCGAATTGCTTTCGCAGTCTGCGATGGCGTTGCCACAAATGATTGACCTTGCGGCCTTCGATCCTCTTCTCTTTGGCAATGCATTGTCTGGCGTCCTTACACAATCGAGGGACATTGTTTTCCGCATTGAAACAACCTGGCGCGAACAGGTCGAACCCGCGTTCGAACAGGCGCTTGGCGACGATGCTGCTGCTACCATCGAGGCGGAACGACAACGCGGAGTTGTGCGCCAAATCGCAATGGAGAGAGGTTTGCGTACAGCCGAAGTATCCATTCAGGCCGAGGCCGCAAAACGCATGCTCGCCGAGGCTCGAAAGGTGCTTGGAAGTCGATTCGCGTGTTCGCGCTGCCAGGCGCCCTTGTCTGTGCGATCGCAGTTCTTCCGGGCATACCATGTGGCCTGTGAATATTGTCAGAGCGTCAACACCTTCGAGCCCGGCATGATCGCACGCAACGTTGAACATTTCTGTGCGCATGCCCTCGCCGAAGCAGCCGCGCTTCCCGACTGGTTTCGTCACGAGGATGCGGAGCGATCCGACCGGGACAGCGATGACACCGATGAGACGGTTCGACGTGTCCGACGTGTTAATCTTTACGCCGCCTACGTCGAAACGTACCTACAAGCCAAAATCGATCTGGTTCCCGAGTACGCCCGAACCCGCGATCAAGATCGAGACGCCAAGATCAATTCCTACATTCAATCGCTCTCATAAAAAGACTTTCCATGGACCTGAACAAACAACTTCGATCCGTCGTTCAATGGATCGATCCCGATCCGGACACCCTTTTCGAGCGCTGGACTGACAACGGTGACGAGATCAAAAACGCGTCCCAGTTGATCGTGGGTCCTGGTCAGGGATGTTTGTTCGTG
>JAYUPZ010000168.1:0-2090 GCA_043759805.1 Myxococcales bacterium
GGCATGAAGAAAACAAGCAAACGGGTGGGCGTGGTGTTGTTCCTCGCCCTCATCGCTGGGCCCGCAGTCATCGGCTCCCCCGGATCGTCGTCCATTCGTCCTTCGTCATTGAACGACGGGGCCCGTGGCACTCAATCCATGGGCGGCAACGGCGGTGCAAACCGTGAAGCAACGTCGCCCGGAACTCACAGAAACCCCGACCGTCTCGCCGCGAGATAGCCCGCGTTGCACGCCACCCCATCCAGCAAGGAGCCCCACCATGTCACTTTCCATCTCGTCCAACATACAAAGCGCGATGAACCGATTTTCAGCGCTGACTCTTTCCTTTCGAAAGCCACCGGCTGGTCCTACACAGACCGGCCCCACCCATCGCACCGATCACGTTGAAAATTGCCGAGCGCGGGCGACGACCGTCAAACCGCCGCTGGACGGAAAACCACCCGCTCCGGTCAACAATCCCCTGCTTGGAAGGGTGGCCGGGGAAGTCCTGAAAACGGTTCTTATCGACACCGTCATCGACGCGGGAAAAGCGCTTGGGAGAATGTTCTTTCCGGGACCAACGCCGCCCCCTCAAGGAGGCGGCGCAGAAGGCGCAAGTGGTAACGGCTCTGGCGGCAGCAGCGGCAGCGGCAACAGCGGCTCTGGCGGCAGCAGCGGCGGCGGTGCCCAGGGCGCTCACGGCTGACCGCCCCATCCTTTCTTCGAGCCACGGCTTCGGGTTGACCTGAAGCCGTGGCTCCGCGTTTCAAAGCCCTGCGAGGCATCTCGACGCTCACCTACTTGATCGGCGGTACCCGTGTGTCGGCGCATGTACGGGAAATCGCCGATATAATATCGGGACGTGATTACCCGACGATTCGGCCGAACAGAACTGGAGATGCCCGTATTCAGCTGCGGTGGCATGCGCTATCAGCAGTCGTGGTCGACGGCCAGCCCGGTAGGCGACGACAACCAACGCAAAGCAGAGGCCGTGGTCGATCGGGCGTTTGAAGTCGGAATCAACCATTTCGAGACCGCCCGAGGTTACGGGACAAGTGAAGTGCAACTTGGCAAGGCGCTCAAGCGCCATCCCCGCCAAAGCTACATCCTGCAAACCAAGGTGGCTCCGTCCGATAGCCGCCGAGATTTCGAGAAGTACCTTGAGGAGTCGTTCACGCGCCTTGGCACCGAGCGCATTGATCTCTTCGCCTTCCACGGGCTCAACAACGCACGCAGCGTGGAACTAACCCTGGGCAAAAGTGGATGCTACTCGGTGGCCGAATCGTTTCAAAAACAGGGACGCATCGGCCACATCGGATTTTCTACCCACGGTTCGCGAAACCTCGTCAAGGAAACCATCGATACCGGCCGCTTTGATTATGTGAACCTGCACTACTACTACGTGTTCCAGGATCACCTCGATGCACTCGAAGCGGCCAAACACAAAGACATGGGTGTTTTCATCATCAGCCCGACCGACAAGGGCGGACGGTTGCAGGCGCCCACGCAAAAGTTGAAAGATCTGTGTTCGCCGATATCCCCAATGGTTTTCAACAACCTGTTTTGTCTGTCACACGAAACGATACACACGCTCTCGATTGGCGCTTCGAGACCGGGTGATTTCGATGAGCATCTAAAAACGCTGCCACTGCTCGTCGACGCCGGGCAAAATCTGGCACCCGTGCAGGCTCGCATGGCGGCAGCCTATCGGGAAGCGGTTGGGATGCCTCTGGCGGAAATTTGGGACGTTGGCCTGCCCGAGTGGGACGAGGTCCCGGGGGGCGTGAACATCCGGCAGATCTTGCGCTGGCGGAACCTCGTCAAAGCGTACGACGTTTTGGAGTTTGCGAAAGAGCGCTATTCCGGCATGACGGGCCACGACCACTGGGTTCCAGGGAATCAGGCGCGCGCGTTCGATGAGCAGGCGATTCGAGGTGTGCTTTCGCGGTCTCCCATTCGAGACCAGATCCCCGACTTGCTGCGCGAAACTCACCAAATGCTCGACACGGGTCCACCTCCGCCTCCGCCCGCGCCGAGGCCTCTGCACCGACGGGTGCTGAACAAGGTTCGACGCGCGATCATCGGATGACGCCATGAACCCAATTTACCGC
>JAYUPZ010000169.1:0-4550 GCA_043759805.1 Myxococcales bacterium
TACCACTTCACGGACTGGCTGGCAGTGACGGGCTTTGTGGCTCAAAACGTAACACCGGAATTCCAGACAGGGACCACCGACCGGCTGTTGAAGTCCCTACCAGCAACGGCTACGCCCAATCTGGACCGAAGCCCCAGCAAGCAACAGGCCAAGGATGGAATGAACCACATCGGGACCATGGCCGGTGCCCAGCTGGAAATTGCCGCCATAACCGGCAAGTTCTCGATGTTCAACACGTGGTTCTTCAACTACGATTTCTACCTGCTCGGTGGATTGGGGTACGTGAACCTGGAAAAAGGAAGCGACGCCAAGCTCTGTGGCGCAACAGCACGACCCTTCTGCCCCGTCACCGGATGGAAACCGGCTTTGCAGGTTGGTGGCGGCATGCATGCCTTCATCAACGAACTCGTCGCCGTCAACATCGAGTTGCGCGATTTCATGCTGCGCAACAACCCATCGGGAGCAGACGTGAACGCCGACAAAGTTTCAAACGGAGACGACCTGACGCTGGATCAGAACTTCATCGTCACGGTCAACGCACAGTTCTTCCTGCCACGCGAAGCAAAACGGTCCGACTAGTAACGTTGGCCATACAGCAAGTGGGCCAAACACCGCTTGATGGACTCCAATCGAAACACGCAAAAAGGCGGCCACCAAACGGGCCGCCTTTTTTGCGTTCAGCAGACGAAGCATTCCATGCGACGCATCGGGGTCGCATGGAGCCAGGAACCTAGTCTCCGCTGATGAGGTCGTCGCAGGGATTACCGAAGCGAACGTCCTTGTAAGCGCCAAGGGTCGTGAAGATCATGAGCAAGTTGTCCGTCACCGGAACCCAGGTAAGCGCTGTCGACTTCTTGCCAACGGTCCATGAGGCCTCGGTCTTGCCAACCGTTACACGAAGCTTTCCGGCTTTGGTGCTAAGCACCTCGGCGTCGCCGTCTGCATCAGCCGACTTCAACGCGGCCTTCACCATCTTGCCCGGGGTTCCAATGTAGAGAGCAAAATCACGGGCTTTGTCGGCTTCGCCAGCTCGATCCACCAGGTAATGTGTGCCCTTTGCATCGGTTGCGAGCGCAACCGGGATACGAACCATCGGGGCTTTTTCAAACGCCGCACCGCTGACCATTGGCCGTGAATCCGCAGGAGCCATCAATGCAAGTTTCTTGCGCTTGGAACCGCAGACCACGTTGCACTTCGATTCACCCGGATTGATTTCGACTCGAGAGTGAACGCGTAGATCCACGCCATTCACGTCAGGCTTTGACTTTTCATTGAAAAAACGTGGGTCGTAGAAGTAGCCGGCTCCGACGCCTGCAGGAATTGGTGCGGTGGTGAATTGCGCACCGTCCCCCCAGGAGATGCCGTGGTAATTGCTGCCTTCGGGTCCGAACACGAGATACTTGCCCGTCTTTTCGTGCAGGCACATGTAAGTGCCGTCGAGCGCAACCAGAGCCTGCAAGGTGGCGTCACCGGCAGAAACCGCACCAACCGCTTTCGTGGCCGCTTCATTCAGATCGGTAGCATCGACCGGAACGGTCCAGGTGAAGGTACCACCCGCAATCGCGATCGTCGGCTCCGCTTGCTTGCCGAAGGCGCAGTGAATTTGTTTGACGTTTTCCACCAAAAACGCTTTTGCCGAAGGTGATTTCTCACAAAGAGAAGCCATCGCTGCGATCGGAGCCGCACACAACGTGGGAACCGTCGTTCCGCGCAGGGGGCCGTCGTCGAGACCACTAAACTTGATCTCGGCCTTCGGGGTTGCGCCGCATTTGTCCTGAAAGGGTTGTGTCAGCGCCACGAATCCAACCGAAACACGTTGCTCCGACGACGGGCGATCAAAGTTCTGCCGTGTTGCCAGTTTTCCATTGGTCTTGAGTTCTTGATAGAAGGTGTAGATCTCGGCGGGCACGATGCTCTTCGTCGCTTCGGGTGAGAAGGTCATCTCGATACCCTGCGTGGGATTCTCGGGTAAAAAAAGCGTCCACTTGCCATTTGGGCCGCCTTCGTTCTGGAGCGCAGTGAAGTCGGCGCCACTGAACCGTGTGACGTAAGTCAGAGCTTTTCCGACCTTGACGATCTTGTAGTCGAAGGGAATCGAGTCGAGTTGGCTGGCGGAGCCGCCCACCTGGATCAACGCGTCCGGCGCCTGGGGCTGAGCGGGATCCTTGGCCAGTTCAATGAGTCCGACGGAAATACCTTCCGGACCTTGAAATACTTTTGAGCCGGTGACGGCCTCGTCCGCAGACTGAGTTCCGGCGCATCCAGCACCGAAAAGACTGCCCAACGAGACACCACCGATAAACAGGAAAACTGCGAGGAGTTGAGTACGGGTGCGCATGGAGCGAGACCATATCAATATTCACTCCCGTGTGCAGCTTCCACGGCGCCCATCCGGCACCGCTAGTCCGACACCCCCGAATCGGGTGATCCCCGGCATGGTTCCCGCGAAAGGCCATCGATCAGAACCCGGCAAATGCTCGCGCTGCGCTCGGTCTGGCCGGGTGGTTCGTAGAATATTTCGATGAAGTCACCGAGTTTGGCATTGAGCGAAGGGGAGATGTACGAGCCGTCGGCGCGCGCTTGGACAAGAATACCCTCGCCTCTCGACTGATTGAAAATCGAAATGCGGCTATTGGCGAGAGCCTCGGCAGGAGCACCATTGACCCGCCAGGATGTGGTCGTCGATGCGTCTCCCACCGGCTCGAAGGTCGGATCTCCGGGCGGCGGTATTGGAATGAAGGGAGAGGCACACGCCCAGGTGAGAACGGTTGCCCACAACACGGCCGCTCCCAGCGAAAGACGGACCCAGGGCCAAATACGTTTTTTACAAGTTGCGGATGGATTGGACATGGGTTGGACAGCCTTTCCCTCAGGTCGGTAAATTATATCGAACCAATTTCTTCTGCAGTCCGAAACGTGACAATCCCAAGACGCGAGCGGCCTTGGTCTGATTGCCGTCAAAGCGACCGAGCGCCTCGCGAATGAGAAACTTCTCCAGGCGTTCGACGCGGGGTTTGAGCGATAGATCGTCGGGATCCCCTGGAACCCCTGCCCCGTCGTCGCTCGAGAGATGGGGGGACAAATCCGCCACAGTTATGACGGAATCGGAGAAGGCGTGGGCACGACCGATCTCGTTTTCGAGTTCGCGCACGTTGCCAGGCCAACGGTGGGCGCAAAGTCGGCTCAAAGCTGCCGGGGCAATCGTCTTACAAACGCCGTTGCGCTCATGCGTCTTCAAAAACCTCTCCACCAAAAGCGGAACATCCTCACGCCTGTCGCGAAGCGGTGGCAGCCGAATCGTCACAACGGCTAGCCTGTAATACAAATCCTGGCGAAACTTGCCTTCGGCCACCATCTTGTCCAGATCCCGATTCGTCGCGGCAATGATGCGAACGTTTGCCTTTTCCACTCGTTGTCCGCCAACCCGGCGGTATTCGCCATCTTGCAACACCCGCAACAATTTGCCTTGCAACGCGGGCGACATCTCCGCGACTTCGTCGAGAAAAAGTGTTCCGCCATCCGCCACGGCCAGAAGCCCCCGGGTATCGCGGTCCGCACCGGTGAAGGCACCTTTGACGTAGCCGAACAGCGTTGACTCAAGCAGCGTCTCGGCAATCGCTGCACAGTTTTCCGATACGAAAGGCTTGGTTTTGCGCGCTCCATTGGCAACAATCGCGCGTGCGACCAGTTCTTTTCCGGTTCCACTTTCGCCGAGCAAAACCACTGGCAAATCCGTATCGGTCACGCGATCAAGTAGCCGAAACAAGTCTTGCATGGCAGGTGAGCGGCCCACGATATTTCGGTAGTCGTAGCGCAGGGCGAGTGCCTCTCGATTCTCGTGCAACTCAACCCGCATCGACGAGATCTCTTCCTTTCTAACCTGCAGTTCGGATTGCAACTGCTCGTTCAGGGCTGCAACCTGTCGTTCGGAACGGCGCAACTCTGAAACGAGTCGCGTGTTTTCGATCGCGATCGCGGCTTGTTCTGCAAAATCGAGCAACACCTGCAGGTCTTCGTCGGTAAACGCCCCACGACGCAATCGATTGTCGACGTAAATCGTACCCAACGTTTCACCGCGCACGATCAGCGGTACCGCAATGACGGCCCGCAGGCGCAGGTGACTGACCGACATGGACTTTGCAAAACGCGCATCCCCTGCTGCATCCACCGTGACGACGGGCTCACCGGTCTCGGCGACCTGGCTTGCGATCGATCGCGAGAATGCAAGCGATTCTCCGTGGAGAGTCTCTTCGCTGATGTTACGGGCAATCTTGACCGTCATTTCACCTTGCACGCCGCGCAAAAGGATGAAGCCGCGCTCGCCTTCGGTTAGTTCAAGCACTGTATCCAGAATCGTTTCAAGCAAGCGCGTCCCGCCTGTCTCGGTGTTGATGCGACGGCTGACACGCACAAATCGCCGCAAACGGGATTCAGCTCGGGTAACCTTGGTCGCCAAATCCGCAACAGACTCTTGCTCGTCTCGTTTCGTATTTCGATTCCCTTCGTTTCCAAGTCCCGAAAGCCAGGCCACATCGGGATCCGTCAACAGT
>JAYUPZ010000170.1:0-4549 GCA_043759805.1 Myxococcales bacterium
GTCTGTGGTCACCGTCACGCGAAGAAGTTGAGCGCCTACGCTCCGATTTCGAGCATATTGTCCGGGACTATTTTCGCGTCGGCCGTGGCGCAGAGCTGACCGGACACGTCGGGGAGGTCCTGCAGGTACGCCCCAAGGCGCAAAACAACCGCGACATGCGCTCAGCTTACAATTCCACCGGCCAGCGTGTCTCACTCGGCAAGATGGGTTTTTACCTTCGCCCTACCTTCGTCGGATCCATTCTCCGTACCGCTTGAACCCTCGAACCATGAAAATGAACTTCCTCTCCGCACTCCCCCTGTTCGCCGGGCTTTTGCTCGATATGCCTGCGGCCCACGCCGAAGACAGGGCGATTGGGATCCGCGACGCCATTTCCCTGGCGATCGAGGGCAACGTGGATCTCAAGAAAGAAAAGGTCGCCATCCAAATTGCGGATGCGAGCCTGCTGGCTGCCCACGGTCGCTTCGATCTGACCCTGACGGGCAACACGACATTTTCACAACGAACAACGCCGTCGGTCGCCGCAAGGGACATTGTATCCGGAATCTCCAACCGACTGGATCTGGGCATCGGCCTGCTGCGGCAGCTTGAAACGGGTGGGCGACTGTCCGTCAATGTCACGGGCAACGGCGATCAAACCACCAATCAGTTTTCGTGCGACGACCAGCAGTGCATTGTCTACGACGCGGGTCTCTCACTGCGTTTTGATCAGCCCTTGCTGCGCGACTTCGGCTCGGAAATCGCCCTGTCGCTGTTGCGACGCCGTCGGATCGAAATGAACGTCGCCCAGTTGAACCGAGAAGCGCGCGTTTCTACCGTATTACGAGACGTCGCAGGCGCCTACTGGGAACTCGCCTTCGCCAGCCGCGATCTCGAAATCCGACGTTCAGCGGTGGAGCTGGCGCAGAAACAGCTGGAAGCAACCGACGCACAGATTCAGGTGGGACGGATGGCTCCTATTGACCGAGCCGCAGTTGAGCGTGCGATCGCCGACCGCCAGCAAGAAGTCGTCACCGCCGAGCAAAACCTGTTTTTCCGGGGTCTCGTCTTGCGGCGTCTGGCGGGCCAACCGCTGGAAGTCAACATGGCGCGCTATGTTGCGGCCGAAATGCCCAACGCCGATCCACTCACCACGGATGCTGCGGGCTCTTTGTCGCGCGCCCTCGACCACAATCCTCAGTTGCGTTCGATGAAGGCAGGGCTGGAGTTGTCGGAGGTCGACATCTTGACCGCTCGAAACCTTTTAAAGCCGCAGCTCGATGCCTTCGCCCAGATAGGCAACCGCGGCCGCAGTCTGAACTTCGACGATGCTCTCACGCAGGTCGCCGGCACGGACAATCTGACCTGGCTCGTCGGTCTCAATTTCTCAATGCCGCTACAGAATCGGTCGGCTCGAGGACAGAACGAGGTTGCACGGGCCACGCGCGATCGCAGCTGGCTCGATGCGGGTGCTCTTGAGCTCGACATTCGAGATTCTGTCATACGGTTTTCGTCGCAGATCGATACCGCTGCAGAGCGGCTGGGGCTGGCACGAAAAGCGGTTGGCTTCGCCCAACAAAGCCTCAAGGCCGAAGAGGCAAAGTTCGCCGCAGGCAACGTGACAAACAACGACGTGTTGTTGCGCCAACAGGAACTCAATGTGGCGGAAAGCCAGATCGTCCGGTCTACCGTGGATCTCATGCTCGCCGAAATCCAGGTTCAGGCGGTGACCGGCGATTTGCTGGATCGATACGGCGTCAGCTTGACGGCCGCCCGATAAAACCCAGGTGTTGTCCGGTCGCACGGCCCTGTCGACGGTATGAGAAAAATCGCGTCGGGTCGCACATCGTGCAACACCCCAGGGCCTCAATGGACGCCGGCTGTAACCCGGCCGCCTCCAGGATCAACCGATTGCTGCGCCACAGGTCAACGTGCGGCTTGCCGCGGGCGCCCGTGGTTATACAGGACGCACCGTTTCCACCGAGCGTTGCGTGAACGGCAGCAACAACCTCATCCCCCACCTCGAAACAGCAAGGGCCAATTGAGGGGCCAAGGGCGGCAAAGATATTCGAGGGCTTTGCTCCAAATTGCCGATGGAGTTGTTCCACAGCCGCCCGGGCGATCCCCAAAAACGTACCACGCCATCCCGCGTGAACGGCCGCACAGGCACCGGTATCCGGATCGGCGAGCACAATCGGAACACAATCAGCGACCAACACCGCCACCGCTGTACCGGGCTGCATTGTCGCAAGACCATCGCAAGAATACCCGCGCACCGCTTCGGGTTGGTCGCGCTCGGAGATTACCGCCACCTCGGCACCGTGAACCTGCCGCCCCATGAAAAAGCGTTCGCACCCAGACGCCTTCGCCACCCGTGAGCGATTGGTTGCGACCGCATGTTCGGAATCACCCCAGGATCCGCCCACGTTCAAGGACGCGTAACAGCCTTGACTCACACCTCCGGCCCGCGTCGTGAATCCGTGCGAAAACAGGGAAGGAATCACTGCAGATCGAAGCAAGGACAGCGTCACGGCGTCGCTTTCGTGGTACGAGCCAGCCGGATCGCCGCGAGGGCAGCCGAGAAATCCGCAGGCGGTGCGGCCTCGAACTGCATGTCCTGCCCCGTTGCGGGGTGCTTGAACCCAAGCACGCGGGCATGAAGTGCCTGCCGACCCAGGGTCCGACCAATATCCCTGAACACGGCATTCCGCGACGGCTTTCCGTAAACCGCATCGCCAAACAGCGAGCACCCGAGGGCCGCAAGGTGCAGGCGCACCTGATGCGTTCTACCCGTTTCAAGCTTTGCTTCCATCCGTGCCGCGCCGCCGAGCCGTTCGACGACTGACCAATTGGTGACGGCAGAACGACCCCGTGACACGCGCACGCTGAACTTCTTTCGATCGTTTGGATCCCGTCCGTGCAGCGTGGCGATTCGACCGCTCGACTCCCTCGGCTCTCCGACCGTGAGGGCCTCATACACACGTTCAATTGTGTGACGTTTGAAATCGGCGGCAAGTCCGTTCAACGCTGCCTCGTGTTTGGCGACCACCATTACACCGGAAGTATCCCGATCCAGTCGATGCACGATCCCGGGACGCATCTCTCCGCCAATGCCACGCAAATCCTGGCAATGCGCAAGCAACGCGTTCACGAGTGTTCCGCTCTTGTGCCCGGCAGCCGGATGAACCACAAGACCCGCAGGTTTGTCGATGACGATGAGGTGTTCATCCTCGAACAACACCGCAAGATCCATTGATTCCGCAAGGAGATCCGGTCGCGCGACCACGTCAGGCTCTCGCCAGAGGATGCGGTCACCCTTTCGAACCTTGCGGGCGGCGTTCAAGCAAGGCGCATCATTCAGCGCAACGGCGCCCTCGCCGATCTGCCGCGCCAATTGCGATCGCGATGGTGTCCCGCCAACAAACATCGCCAACACCGAATCAAGTCGTACACCATCGTAGTCTTGATCAACCACGAAGGCGCGCCCCTGCGTCACGCGCACCTACCAGATCTTGGACTTGATATGACCCTTGGCACGCAACAACACATCGACGAGTGCCTTTTCATAGAAACCAGCGTTCGCCATCTCGGGCGTCACCCTCGACTTGAAAAGCGTTCGGCCTTCCTGGATCTCGCCGCTTATCAGATCGAAGAGGGTATCGTTCTGAATCCCCTGCGTGATCTTGGCCTCGTTGTAAAGCGTCACATCCGAGACGATGGCGCGGGCAAGCTGACGGGCGCGTTGCGGCTGATCAATTACGGGCGGCATGTTGGAGACAATATTATCTCAAATGCTCCGTGGCGAAAAATCTTTTGTCCTACATCGGCACACATAAAGCGCAAAACCAGCGGTAAATATGGAAAAAGTACGTAAAAACCCGAAAATGTGGCAATTCGGATGGCGTCTCAGTCGTCATACTCACACCACCATGAAGCGAACCGCGTTCCCGTCGTTGTTGCTGACTTCAACCCTGGCGCTTGGTTTTGCTTGGGCTGGGATGGTCCGCGCCGAATCCACCCACACGGTGGAGGCCCCCAAGGTGGTTCTGAAACTTGGGAAAACCGGTTCCGCAACGGTGACAGTATCGGGACGCAATGGTTGGCACGTCAACGAAGAGGCGCCAATCACGCTCAACATCAAGGCACCCGCGGGCGTCGCCATCGCCAAGGCCAATCTCTCGCGAACCGATCTTGGCGAATCGAAACCCGAGCGCGCGCGCTTTGACGTGCACGTCACTTCCGAAAAAGTCGGAACACAGAAAGTGCAGGCCGAAGCCCGATTTGTCATGTGTCAGGAGTCGGCTTGCAAACCGGTCAAAGAAAACGTCACACTGGTGCTTGAAGTCAGCACGATGGATAAAATCAAAGGTCGCGCGAACAAAGCCAAATAGCCGCGCCTGCAAGCCGCCCCATGCTACGGCCCTTTCTCGCCAAACCACCACAGGACACCGGTCCGTTTTTCGCGGTTTGGCGTCGTACCACCGACGGCATCGCCTTCCGTTACCACTGTCACGCTGAATTCGAGCTGGCCTACATCATCCGGTCGTCGGGCCGCCGCATCGTTGGCGAT
>JAYUPZ010000171.1:0-2086 GCA_043759805.1 Myxococcales bacterium
ATCACCGATGCCGTGAACGCAGCGGTGCGGGGACATTTTCGACCAGAATTCATCAATCGAATCGATGACATCGTGATTTTCAATCCGCTGGGCAAAAGCGAGATCGAGGCCATCGTCGAATTGCAACTCGGTTCGCTGCGCAGGCTGCTCACGCACCAGGGTCTTTCAATGCAAATCGATCCGCAACTGCGCGATCAAATCCTTTCTGAAAGCTACGATCCCGCGTTTGGTGCACGGCCCGTGAAGCGCACGTTGCAAAGACGCCTTCGAGATCCCATCTCGGAGGCTATTTTGAGCGGGCGGTTCCCGCCTGGATCGGTCTTGCAAATATCCGCAACCGGGATCGCGTGACAGCGATTGGGGACTACTTTTTCGGGGTCGAAGACGTGGCAGCGGGCAGCGGAACCTGTTCCGGTGAGCTCAGATAACGCAGAAGATTCTGGATCTCGGCATCGGTCAAGGTCTGCAACAAGCCCTCCGGCATCATCGACGAATCGGCAAGGACTCGAACCGTGATGTTTTTCTTTTCGACGATGACCGGATCGGTAAGCGTCTGCAATTTGACGGTTCGGTCGTTTTCTTCGATCAACAAGCCCGAAAGAAATTGCCCATCCCGGGTTTCCACCACGGTTTGTTGAAAGTCTTTGCCAATCAACTGGCTGGGATCGACGATGTTGTCGAGCAAGTACCCGATGTCGTGGCGGGGTGATCCGGTCAGGTCGGGTCCGATGCGGCCACCCTCCCCGAAAATCGTGTGGCATTGCGCGCAAAGTTTATTGAAAACCTCCCGGCCGCGCGAGGCGCTGTAAATCCAGGGGCTCGCCGAGTTCCAGAGCGCTCGATACTGTTTGATCTGGACCATGACGTCTTCACTCTGCTGCCGGTTGGCACCAAACAAAGATGTGAGTTTGGCCTTGATTTGGGGCTCGTCGAATCGGGCGATCTGGCGCGCGTAGAACGCGTTCAAATCCTTTTTTGGAATTTTCCCGGCTTCGATGGCTGAAAGCAACGCGAGCGCATAGGTGCTCCGCGTGGACAGGGTTTCGAGCGCCGCTGCCTGTACGGAGATGGGCATATCGGCATAGACGGCCATTACCTTTGCCGGTGTGTCGACGTGATCGTACCGTGCGAGTGCCTTGACGGCGCCAAGGTTGAAATCGGTATCGGTCAGAAGATCGTGTAAAACAGGTACGGCAGTCGCATCGCGCGCGATTTCCAGCACACGGAATGCGTGTATGCGGTCGGATTTGCCCACCTGTCGATTCGCCAGTGTCTTGCGCATTTCGGGAAGGACAGCGGTGTCGCCGAACTGCGCCGCTAAAATTTGAGCCGCCCGTCGTACGCTTGTATCCTTTTGCGCGTAGAGCCTTTTCGAGACTTTTTTCCAGCTTGGGGGCATCTTGAGTCCAGTTTGGCCTTCGAGTGCCCGGTAGATCGCGGCCAGGATGTTTGCCTGCTCGGTTTCATCCGCGCGACCGAGTTGGGCCACCACCATCGTCAAACCATCCGGCTCCTCTGCCGATCGGCGATAAATCGCGTAGCGCAATTCGGGAAACTTGCTTCGTCCGGCGAGACGAATCGCACCGGGTAGATCGTTGCCGACGAGTGGTTCAAAACCCGACCAGACAAGCGCGGGAATGTTTGCATCTCCGGCATCCTCTGCACGTTCGGCAAGGGCAGATACGATATTCGCGCGCGCCGAGTTGGGAATTCGTTGGAGTGCGGACGCCAGATACCGTCGCACAACGGGTGACGGATCGTTCTTCGCCATCTTCACAAAGGTTGTCAACGCGCCTCGGGTCGCCGCATATTTTTGTTCGGTCAAAAGCGCAACGCCCCACGATCGCACCATCTCGTCGGGATCAGACAACAAAGCCAGTAAAGCTTTTGTGTCGATTCCGCCCACGGTGTGCAATGCCCAGAGGGCTCGCAAACGATCACGGCTGCTCTTCCCGTTTTTCAGCAACGCCTGCAGCGGCGCAATGACGGATTGGTCCAGTCGTCCGGCGGCCGCGCGTTCTTGCAACAAGCGACGCGCCGTGCGCGCGTGCCACTCATTGTCATGCGATTGCATCGCGACAAGCTC
>JAYUPZ010000172.1:0-9468 GCA_043759805.1 Myxococcales bacterium
TTGCCAACGTTCGGATCTCGCTACCGATCTTGGTCTGGTAGTCCTGGAAAACGCAGGTTAGTCCGTCAAATCGGCACAGGCCCACGTCGGTGCCGACCCAGATCCAGCCCTCGCGATCTGAAACGACTGCGTTGATTCGGTCGGCCGGTCTATGGGTGCGAATTCGGGATGTCAATTCAGCGCCTTGTGCGCGTGCGAACCGAACGTCGACGCAAATGTGGCCCAAGACTGCAAGGTGAACAAAAGCAAGTGCGATGGCGCCGCGAGGCCAGCCTGAAGCAATTGGGATGGTCGTTTCCGACATCGTCCCCTTCATCCTACATCAGGTGTCGTGGTTCATTTGCCCCGATGTGCCGAACGACCTATCGGATGGCGTGGCTTTCAGCACTGACGGGGCAAATCAAGAAGCCCTAGATTCAATAGGAGGGGCGATCTCAGAATTTCTTTGTGATCGCGCCTCTCACATCTGGAGGAGTCATGGTTACCCAAATACTCCGCAGTTCCAATGTTTTGTTGGCTGCGTCATTCATGGTTAGCCTGTCGATCGCGGGCTGTACGGGATCGGTTGGCGGAACATCCGATCGTGACGCGACCATGGGCGAGGGCGGAAGAAACGCCAACGGCGGTGGCGGTGGTGTTGGAACCGGTGCAGACCCCGGGCGGCCCACAGTCACGCCTCTCGAATTCACCTGCGACGTTGGCGAGGCGCCTGCCGAGATCCCCATGCGACGCTTGACTCGAACGCAGTACACCAACACGGTGCGTGACCTTCTTGGTGCTACTTTTCCGGTTGCCGAAAAAGCGCAGGTCGATGCGGTACTGACGGCGCTCCGACCGCTGCTCGACGCCATTCCCGTCGACGAGCGGAAGAAAGCGGACGACGATCCGCACGGAAGCTACCGTCGTCTGTCCCAGGACGTACAACAGGCCCATGTTGTTGCGTACTACAACATCGCTTCAGCCGTTGGAAATTCGCTTGCAACGCCTGGCCGGTTGCCCGTCTTGTTGGGAAGTTGTTCAAGTGGCGCCAACACGAAATCATGTGTTGACGCGTTCATTGCGAAGTTTGCCGAGCGCGCCTTGCGTCGTCCACTCGCGGCTGAAGAACTTGCCTTTTTCCGCGGGGTCTACGGTGACAAATCCACCCTGGACGCCGCATCACTCGCAGACACCATCGCCGTCGTTCTCAACCACCCCTCGTTTATTTTTCAGATGGAACACGGAAGCGACGCCGTCGGCAAAACACCCGGCAGCTTTGAGCTGAGTCCCTTTGAACGCGCAAGTCGGTTATCGTATCACTTTTGGCAAACCGCTCCCGATGAGTCGCTTTTGGCTGCGGCCCGAAGCGGAGCTCTGTCAAAAAAGGACGCCTACCTTGCGGAAGTAGAGCGGGTATTTGAAGATCCTCGGACGGTTGCAACCATCGATTCCTTTGCGAGCGAGTGGTTGAAGCTCGAAGACGTGCGCGTTTTGAAAGCTGCGGGTCAGACGCCCCTTGAGAAGGCCTTTGCTGCACAGACCGTCGTCTCAACTGATCTCGGCAAACACATGGTCGACGAAGTTGTCGATCTCGTGCGCTACCTCGTCTGGACCTCCAAGGGCTCCGTGGGTGACTTGCTGATGACCGATGCGTCCATGGCCAAGACTGCCGATCTGCAGGCAATCTACGGGGTTGGCAGTATGGCCGCGACCGCGGATGTGCCGGTGCGGCTTGCTGTGGATGAGAGGCCGGGCCTGTTTACCCGCGCGGCATTTCTGGCAAACGGTTCCACCGAGACCCGACCAGTGATGAAGGGGGTGTTTCTGCGAAAAAACATCCTGTGCGACGAGTTGCCCTCACCACCGAACAATGCGGCAAGCATGATGCTTTCGGGTGACGTGAGTCAGCTGACCACCCGCGAGCGTATCGTTTCGTTGACGGAAAGCCCGGGCACCAACTGCGCGGGCTGCCACCGTACGATCATCAATCCCCTTGGCTTTGCGACGGAGAATTTCGATTCCCTTGGTCGTTTGCGGGACGAGCAGATCTTCTTTGATGCGCGCGGAACGGAACTGGGGCGGGCGCCGGTCGATACAAGTTCGATACCAATGCTTACCGACGGTGACGAAACGAAAGCCGACGGGATTGCCGATGTCATGCGATTGGCTGCAGCATCAGGCAAGCCAGAATCGTGTCTCGCTCGCAACTATTTCCGTTTTGCCAATGGTCGGCGCGATGACACCGAACGGGATGGCTGTGCGCTTGAACAGCTCCGCCTGGCGTTGGGCAAAGGTGGATCGTTGAAAACGATGCTGCGTGAAATTGCGCTGACCGCGTCCTTCACCGCCCGGACTTTCGAATGACCTTCGGAACAGGAGTTTGAAATGAAAAATACAATGAAGTCCTCCATATTTGCGCGTCGTCAATTCCTGAGAGGCGCGGGCGGATTCAGCCTTGCCCTTCCCTGTTTGTCATCCTTGCTTCCCCGCGGCGCTCATGCCCAGAGCCCGAAGAAGTTTGTGGCAATCACAAGTCCACACGGAGCCGTTTGGGTACAGGACATGTGTCCTGCGCTTTCAACCCTGACCAACCGGATGGATCTGTACCCCGGTCACAACATCGGATCGGGACCGCTGCAACGGACAATCGTGGGCCCCAACGCGAAGCTTTCCAACATTCTTTCCGCGCCGAGCACCGCCTTGACGGATCGCCTCGTATCGAAAATCAACGTCCTCGAAGGTTTCGATGTCGCGATCTCTCTCGGTCACAATTCGGGTAGTCACCTCGGCAACTTTGTGCGCAACGACCAGGGTCCGAAAGATTTGTTGGCCATTCCAACCATCGATCAATTGCTTGCCTGGTCGCCAACATTCTATCCAAATCTCAATGGCATACGGGAGCGCGCCATCGTCACGGGCGAGGGGGGGATCTCCTGGAATTACAGCAGTCCATCGTCCAGGAGCGGCGAGATTCAGCGGGTCCAAGCGGAACCCGATCCGGCACGTTTGTTCGATCGCGTCTTCATGGGTGGCGTACCGACTGAACAACCGGGTGCACCGAAGCGCCCACCGGTTGTTGATAAGGTTCTGGCCGAATACAAGGCCATGCGAAACGGCAATCGTCGCCTCTCAAATGCAGACAAGCAGCGGCTCGATGACTACATGGATCGTCTGGCTGAACTACAACGGGTCCTGACGGCGTCCGCACCGGTCGCGGCATCCTGTGCTGACGTTCGCAAGCCAGGCGCGGGAGGGAGTGTTCGCGAGCACCACGGGCGTATCAACGACGTGATCGCCGCCGCCTTTCTTTGTGGCTCCTCGCGCATCGCGACCAATGCAATCTCCAACCTCGAGGCGTTGACAGATTATCGTGGAGACTTCCACGAAGCAGTCGCTCATTCGACCTGGAGAGCCAAGGAACCGATGGACATCATGATCGAAACCAAACGCAGGGTTTTCGAATGGGTATTCCTGGATCTTGTGCGAAAGCTTGACGTGGACAGCGGGGCAGGTTCTTCGTTGCTCGACGATACGCTGGTTCAGTGGACGCAGGAATCTGGACCGGAATCGCATACCAACTATTCCAATCCAATCGTCACTGCGGGCAACGCAGGCGGATACTTCAAAACCGGCATGTTCGTTGACTATCGGAACGTCCGGCCGGCTTCGGCAGAGGGAACGGGAACGGTATTTGGTACCCCGCCAAAGAAGTATGTTGGATTGTTGCACAACCGCTGGCTGTCAACCGCATTACAAGCCATGGGATTGAACCCCGGCGAATACGAGACCGCGACGATGAAAGGGTATGGCGATGCTCGTGTCGATAGCAACTATCGGAACAAGGTTGTCCCTCAGGTGCTGACCGATCGGACGGCACCGGTGCCACTCATCACTGCTTGATTGCTTGCGGCGCCTAGGCCTGCACAAACGGCACAACTTGACTTGCCGATCCAATCACGGTGCCGGTGTAGTGAGTCTTGTAGCCGTCGCCGACGAGGGGGTTTCCGTAGCCTTTTTCGCCGGGGCGTTCCCATTCGCTCGCTGGCAATCCCATGGCTTGTAATGCCGTTGCGAGCCATCGGTTGTAAGTCAGACCAAGCGCAAGCTTGGGGAACAAGGCATCTGAGTGCGGGAAGAACGAGTTCAGTCTTCGGTAGTCGGCCATCATGCCTGTCTTGAAGAAACCTGCTGCGCTGCCAAATGTGATGACGGGGCACTGCGCGTTGTCATGCGTTTGCTGCCCGGATTCCTGAGACCACTGCATCAACGTGTTGTCGAGGATCGTCGTGCCGTCGCCTTCGTCGACGTCGAGCTTCTGCGCGAGATCGAGAAAGGCGTGCTCGAAGAAAATTTGATAGTGCTGCCGCAAAGAGGTTTGTGGTCCGACCGAATTCCACTGGTGAGCGATGTCCTGATGCCACGATCCGGAAAAGGAAATCAAAGGTGAGGCAGCCGTAATTGCAGCGATGCGGCTTGTGTCACAAATGAAAGCCGCGGCGACGACGTCGTTGAACAGTTTGAACCCTTGCTTGCGGTCCGCCCCGTTGAGCAATCCCTGGCTGTCGCCTGTGACCTGTTTGGCGCCCGAGCACGATTTGGGAGGCGGTGGCGCGTTGAGGTTGACCTTGCGCTCGAGTTCCGAAATGCGGGAGAGGTGATCGTCGAGTCGCTGTTTGTCTGTGGTCGAGATTCGCCGATTGCCATTGCGGAGGGATCGATAGTTCTCAAGCACGCGATCGACGATGGGTTTCCGCGCCATCGGTGTCGGAGTCGTGCTGTTGGGCACAAAGATCTTCTGGAACATGCTTTTGGCGTCTCGGTTTACCGAGATCTCCTGAATGGTTCCCGAACGCGTCGCAGGGCTGCTCCATCCCCAGGAATAGCCGCCACGATCACCCATCACCATGACGCGCTCGCGGATCCCGGCGGCCGTCCCGTAAAAGCTCGTCGACCATCCCATGAGCTGATCGATGGTGGGACGCTTGTCGTTCTGTACGGCCTGGCCGTCTCCCCCGTTGCCATCATTTCGAGCGTAGTTGCCGAGGTGTCCACCCGTGTTGTGCGCGATGTAGAACGGGATATCGAAGCCACGATACACGTTCATCCTGGACACCAGGCGATCGGTCAACTGGGTTGCGGGCGCTGACAGAACTGGTGCGACCGAAGCTGTGCTACCGTTGACCGTTCGCTTCAAAGTGCCCCATCGTCCAGCGTGCCCGGCAAAGAGGTTCGCCGTGGTCTCGTCTGCAGGCGCTGCGGGGTAAATCGAATCACCCATCAGACCGCCGTGATCGGTCATGTACGCAACGAATCTTTTGCGCTTTCCCGTTTGCGCTGCGGCTTGCGACGACGTCAAGATCGACGGCAACAAGGGTAGTGCCAGGGTAAATCCGCCCGCACCTTTAAGAAACTGTCGCCGTTGTTTGCGTTCCATCGTCAAAACTCCATCAGAGAAGAACTTGGCGCGCCTCTACGGACAACGCCCTCAATCAATCATACGTCCAAATTCAAGACGCACGGAAGACAGAACTCGGCTCATCGCGTGTAGGTGGAGGTACCTGCATGAGGGAGAGCGTGGGTATCAAGGCGACTTCCAAACTGAGAGGAAGGCGTCGCTTGTGCCGCCGCCCTTCACGAATAATGCACGGTCAACGATGAGCGGTGCCTCGCTGACCTCAAGCGACACGCTGTCCTTGGTCGGGGCGTGTTGCAAGCCAATCGCCATTGCACCACCCCGTGCCGCCACGCCCACCGGCGTTGCGCCGCCACCCTTCGCGCCATTCCACGTCGTCCAGGTAAGTCGCTGTTTGAAGTCGGCCTGCAAAATCAAAGCGAATCCACCCCCGGCATAGGTTCCTGCGGGCATTGCGGCCTGTCCGTTCACCGTTCGCATCGTCGCGTTTTCGATACAACAGGCTGCGCTGCCGCCAATCAAGACGATGCCCGCTTCATTGGCAGCAACCGCATTGGGTCGGGCCGCATTGCCCTTACCATTGTTGAGCCGGGTCAAGAAAATCTGGCCTGCTGCAATGTCACCCGTCGCCGGTAAAAGTCTTGCCACATAACCCACGGGTGCAGCGCCATTCATGTTGTAGGCGTCGTTGTATCCATCGGTCTTTACGTTCGGTGCAAAAGCCGCGATGTCGCGCGGCATGCGTCGATGAACCGTGTTGCCACCGTGGCTTTCGCCAACGTAGTACAGTTGGCCGTCAGCGCCCAGTGCCAGTGCTATCCCGCGGCTGTCCGCGCATTCACTGCCCACCTCCGTGCGCGTCCAGTCATAACCTTTCCACTTCAAGGTTCCCGCATAGTCGTACGCTCGCACGAAAGGGATTTGCAGTTGAGTGCAGGGCGCACCGTCGTCCTGCTTGAATCCCGTGGCAAAAATAAGTTGGTTCTGTCCATCGATCGCGATGTCGGTGACCTCTCGGTTCGTGGAAACCTCGAAACGCGACTTTTGCACCCCCCGACTGTCGAGGACGACAATGGTCCTGCCCGACAGCGCGACAAACGTTCCATCGCTGCCGGCTGCCACCCTCTCGGTGGGCATTTCTTTCCACGTAAAAAGCGAGCCGTCCCCGGTCGGGTTGAGAACTTGAACGCCGAAATCTCCTGCCACGACCATGTGCCCACTGCGGGGCGCAACGTCGACGTCTGATGCGGCTGCACCGAGCCGAGCGACAGATTGAACCTGACGACCATCCGCCGTGAGTCGCAATAGACCCGCCTTGCCGCCGGGCAGGTCAACGTTTTTTGCCCCCGGATACGCCTCGGCCAAAGTTCCGACGTACAAGATGGCGCCGTCATTGGCTATCGCAACGCCGCCCGCCTTGTCCTCGCCTGCGCCGGTTAGATACGTCGCGGTACAAACCGCCAGGTTGTTCCCGGCTGCAAACGGCGGGCAGTCCCTCGGTCCCAGTGCAGTCGCGTCCGGCGTGGACGAACAGGCAAGGAGGAAAAAGGCCGTCGTGGCATTTCGTGTTGCGAATTGCCAATGAGGCCGGATCATGGCAGGTGCAATCTTTCGACGTCGATGGCGGTGCCCAGAATCTTGCCCCCCTGTTCTGAGAACCAGGCGGGATCGTCGGTGGTGGCGTATCGTCGCACGCCGTTTTTACGAAGCCGGGTTTCCATCTCCGGATGGCGTTTTAGCCAGTCCGCCAATCTTTCGGCCATCAAGTCTCCCTGTGCGATGATTTCGATGTTTGAGGGAACCATCGGACGGATGCTTGGCAGAAGGAGTGGATAGTGTGTGCACGCCAGCAAAATCTTGGCGGGCCGGTGCTCGGGTTTTGCCAGCAAAGGATCCAGGATCTGGTGCAGGAAATGATCGGTTCCCGGTCCGGAAAGTTCACCGTTTTCAACCAGGGGAACCCACATCGGACAGGCCTGCTGCACGATGCGCAGGCGTGGCGCGAGCTTGGCGAGTTCCAATCGATACGAATCCGACGCAACGGTTCCGTTGGTCCCAAGGACGGCGACAATGCCGTCTGCGAGGGTTGGCGGCGTGACGCCCGGTATAGCGCCGGGTGGCAATCCGGCGAGTTCTTCGGCCGAGGGGCGAACCACGCCCAGAATGCGGTGATGAGGAAAATGGACGGGCAGGAACTTCTGCTGAAGGTTGCGCAACGCACGGGCTGAAACCGTATTACACGCAACAATTACAAGCGGACAACCCTCGGCAAAAAGCCGCGCCACCGCTTGCCGCGAAAACTCGTCGATGACCTCGGGACTTCGAGTGCCGTACGGCGCACGCGCGCTGTCCCCGAGATAAAGGTAGTCGTATTCGGGTAGTTGCCGAAGCAAGGCCGACAGGACCGTGAGGCCGCCAAAACCAGAATCAAAAACGCCGATCGTCACGTTGATTTCAGATTAGCGCAGCCGCGCGATTTCCGCGGACAGGATTCGCCGTGCAATTGCCGTGGCGCATGCGTACGTTCCATCCACCCCGAAATAGGAGAGGCTTTTCGACAGGAGGTTTTGCCTTCGCGAGTAGGGCGTATCGGAGGCGTAGTGAAGGATGCCGACATCGAAGGGGGTGAGCGTCGAAAGGTGGACGATCTCGTCACTCGGGTGGCGTTTCGGATAGACCATCTCGTAAATCGCCGACAGATAGGGGCCGGCTTCCATTTCAAGAACGGTATAGGCGTCGCGATAAAACACGTTCATGAATTTCCGGTTTTGCAGGAATGATCCGCGAACAGTCACGGCCTTTTGGCCATCGAGGACCATCACGTTGCGGACGTAGGGCTGTACGTCCGCACCTCGAAAACAGTTCCGAAACAAGAATGTGTTTTCCGAATGGGCATCGTAGGTGATGCCGCCTATCATCACGTCCCCCACCTTGCCGTTGAGGGTTGCGGCCTTTCCCATCACGTAAACGCCGCGCAATTCCCGGACGCCCTGTGCGAGACGTGAAAGCAAGTGGTATGCCGCCATTCCGAGCGGGTAATCGATGTTCAATATCACGGCGTCGCTCTTCTTGAGCAGCGCGAGATCGTCGACGGAAATGCGCGGATCGAGAGCCGCCGGATCCAGCTTTGATAGCTCGATGATTTGCGCAGTCACGTCGATGTGTCCGGGTGAGGGGACGGTGGTGATGCCACAGGCTTCATCGGAACTTTGAACATCGCGAGAGCGTTCAGCGTTGTCCGGTTGATTGAGCCACTTGTGTAACAGATAGTACGAGCAGTTGGCGATCTCGTGCTCGTCACCCGCTGCGATCGCTTGTTCAAGGTGCGGTGCGAGGTTTTCGGGGTTCTTTCGGCGAGCGAATTCGAGAATCGTATCACGATTGCGGCGAGCGTATCCGCCGAATAAATTGGCGAGAACGTGGGTGTTCGAGGAAACGAAATACACGGGACGGCGTTGGTTATGGGGCCCGAGGTAGACCGGCTCGACTTCGCTCCACCATCGCTGTGCCGCACGCTGGTAGTCCACGAGCGATGCGGACAGGAGTCGCACGCTAAGATCGAGGGGCGCTTGCTCTACCCGGGCGAGGTTCGCCGTGAGCTCGCCACTGAATGCGCTCGAAAGCACGTCAAGATCGTCCTGCCGCAAGACATCCTTGCGGTTGAGCAAGGTGTGCAACTTGTTCCACTCGATCTGATACGCCGTGATAATGGGGATGAGGTCGTCAATGTCGGACGAGCTCGTGAGAAAACAGGCCAGGGTTTGGTTGCCATCCCATCGCATCGGACGGCGACGACCGCGCGTTGTGACCCGTGTCCACTCGCGCACATGAAATCCTGCCGATTCGAATTGCTCCTTCGACTGCCCAAGTACGATGCGTCGAATTCCCGGCATACAAACCGGCAGGCGGGCCGCACTGTAGGCGAAGGCCGCCACGTCAGGCGCTGTTTCACGGGCGCCCGCGTGCAGGCTTGACTCGGAATAAATGTGGGCCTCCTCGAAGGAGCGCACCCGGACATCTCCGCTTGAACGCAGGAGGGAATAGTAGGTCCGAATGTAGAGGTCGATCTCGTCGCT
>JAYUPZ010000173.1:0-2080 GCA_043759805.1 Myxococcales bacterium
GTCAACGAGACCAACCGGGGCCACGTCCTTGGGGTCGACTGCTTTTTGTGCCGTCCGACCGGAAAGCGTATTTCCTGTGGCGAAGGAAGGACCGTCGCCTCCAGCAGCGGTCGAGTCGAGCGACAGACCGATGATCCTCGGTGGTGGTTTCACATCGGGCGGTGGCGGTGTTTCCGGCGGTGGCTCCGGGATCGCCGTGACCGGTTCCGGTTTGGCGATGCGTTCGATCTTGGGTGTTGGAGCCGGTAGGGGCTCCGGTTCCGGTGCCGGCGGTTCGGGCTCGGGTTCTGGCGGGAGAGGTGGCGGCGGCGGGGCCAACTCTATCGTGATCGGTTTATCAACTGCAGGACGGTTGTCGAGGCTCCCGCGAATCATCACGATCGCGATGCCACCGTGAAGAATCAATGCGAGTCCACCGAATAGCGCGACGGAGCCGATTCGTCGAGGCGTTGGTCGCACCGGGATTGCAAGCGGATCTTGCTTCAGCGTTCGCGAGTCGAGCGCATGGGTGGTCCAACGCTCGACGCGCTCTCGGGCGAGCCGTCGCTGTGCCATCTTTCGCGCCCGATAGGTTTCTCTGGGCGCGGGTGATTCAGAAGGTCTGGAAGTGGATTGAGGCAACGTCATACTCCGATGTGTTGCGTTTACTTGGGCGCGGTCTGAACCGGCGTTGCCGACGTACCACGCTCAACATCAAGAGCGAACGCCGTAATCCCGTTCTTCTTCACGAGGTCGATCAACTCGACCACTCTTCCGTACTCGACCCCTCTATCGGCGGCGATGACGGCTTGCATCTTGGGACTCGTGGTGGCTTCGCGTCGAATGATTGCGGCGGCTGTTTCCATCGACGCTACGGGCTCTCCGTTGAGTTCGAGTGGACCGTTCAACGGTAGCACAAGGTTCAGCGTCGACTCTACCTTGCTGCCGCCGCTGGCAGCCTTGGGGAGATCCACGCGAAGGCTGGCTTTGACGATGGCGCTTGAGGTCACCATGAAGACGATGAGAAGTACGAGCACGATGTCCACGAATGGAACGATATTGATCGACGCGATCGGCCCGTCGTCGTCGTTGGCGTTGTCGAGGCTTGCCATGGGAAATCTCCTGATTGGATGGGGAAGGGATTTCGCTTCAACTTGCGGATTTGCCCGTGTCCGTTGACTTCAACTCGGCTAGCAGCACCCGGGCCAGCATTTGACCGTCCGTGACGGCGTCTTTGACCTTTGCCTTGAAATGGTTGTACGCGATGACTGCAGGAATCGCGACGAGGAGTCCAACCGCTGTCGCCACGAGTGCTTCCGAAATGCCTGCCATGACGGCTGTCGAGGCTTCGGCCATGTTGGCGGCCAGATCCCGGAACGATTTCACGATGCCGAGCACAGTGCCGAACAGGCCGATATAAGGTGCATTGCTCGCAAGTGTGGCCAAAAATCCAAGTCGCTTTTCATAACGTCCGCGCTCGCGACCGAGGGCTCCGGTAATCAAATCCTCAACCGACTCGGGTCCCTTGGCGTGCGCCGTCAAACCCGCGAGCACCACCCTCGTTTGAAGGGTGTCCTTTTGCTCCAGCACCTTGGCGGCCGCCGCAAAGTCTCCCTTTTGCAACGCCTTCGAGAATTCGGCGCGCACTGCATCGATATCCAGCTTTCGAGCCTGATAGAAGAAGAAGCGCTCGAACATGATGCCAATCGAGATCACCGAAAGGCCAAGCAGAAGCCAGAGGACCCACTCGGATTCAAAGATGGGCAAGCCGAGAAGATTTTGAACCAGGCCGTTTGTTGTGCTGTGCATGGGAGATTTCCAGGGGCATTGTCTGTAGGGATGCGCTTGAGTGGCATCGCTCTTTGGATGCCTTGCCGGAGCTAAGTAAGCCGTTGCTTACATAACACCGTCCGTCGGCCTTGTTGTCACCTTCGTGGAAACATTTTTGTTTTCCGGCAACCACGTGCCTTCCGCTCCCCTTTCGGACCCTAAATACACCTCGAGCCCGGAACGTGATGCCAACGCACACGCCCGGGCTCGGGAATATCTGACTTTATGTCAGATCGAGACTACCAGCGACCGCCACCACCGCCGCCGCCGC
>JAYUPZ010000174.1:0-20948 GCA_043759805.1 Myxococcales bacterium
TAAAGAAGCCACGCCCGCAAGCGACGTGTGGTCACTCGGGATCATGCTTTTCGAGGCCGTCACCGACAGCTGCCCCTTCAGGGGGTCGAGCCCCTACCAAGTGCAGGACGCAATCGTCAAACAGGATCCCACCCTACCCGATCACCCAGCCCGCGGCGTCATTCGTACTGCGATATCGAAGAACCCCGCAGATCGTTTTCGGGACGGCAGTGCGTTTGCAGAAGCGCTTTCCCAGATCGGCAAAGAGACGACTCCAACGGGGCGACGCCGACACAAAAAAGTCATTGCGACCGCAGCAACGATAATCGCGCTGGCGCTTGGAGTTGCGTTGATTCGTCTATTCTCGCCAGCTTCGCCGCAAATTCTTCAATCCGAAGCTGCAATTGTTCCGAAATCCCGGTTGTCACAGGAAGAACGTTTACGTTTCTTTTCCGAACAGGAGAAGGAACTTACGCGCTCGATCGCCCGGGTTCCAAATCGAGCGGCTTTGTACTACAGGCGCGCTTCAATTCGCGTAGGTCGCGGCGACGACGCACGGGATCACGGCAGGACGCCGTTTCCAGACTGGGATGCCGCCGCGGCGGACTTCGACCGGGCACTCGTTCTGCAGCACGACTTTCTCGACGCCAGACTCGGCCGTGGGATCTTGCGCGCGCAGCAGTGTGCGCACAAACAAGAACATGGCCTTGATCCCATGGCAGACTGCAATCGGGCTGAAGATGATCTGTCGCCGCTCACCAATACCCGTTTGCGTTCGAATACATGGCGCGGCAACGCCCGCTTGCATCGCGCGCTTTGGATTCGCGCGCAGGATCCAAAGGAAGCCAGACGTCTATTGGAAGCGGCGGATGTTGATCTTTCGCAAATCCAAGACGCCGACACACTGGCCCGACGCGCCCGCGTTCGTGCTGCGCTAGGCCGCGAGGTCGAATCCGATCGAGACTTCGAGGAAGCCGTCAAACGCGGCGGACTTGGGGCCTGGTTGTGGACCTGGTGGGGAATTGAGAAGCGTCGGGTGGGTGATTTGAGCGCGGCAGAAGAAAAACTCACCCAAGCGATCGCCATCCATTCGGAACACGCCGACGCCCTGGCCGAACGCGGGCATGTGCGGTTTGAACTGGGTAAGTACGCGGAATCGGTGAAAGATTTTGAAAATGCAATCGCACAAAACCCGGGTCTACAACCCGCCCTTGCGGACCGACTGCTCATGGCGGAAGACCGTTCTCGGTGACAACTACGGGCACACATCGACAGCGTAGTGCGCGACAAAATCAATCGAGAATTCGACGGGCGTTTGGCTTGGCAGGTGCGACCGCGGAGCCGGATCGCTTATCCAATGTGTGAAGTGGAATCTCCACGTGGCTAGGGTATCCGCGTCGTCGCGCGCGTCGACCATTTTTCCGTCGACATAAAATGCGACCCGTCCGGGCAAGCTCACAAGACCAAGCAACCACTCTTTCGTTTTAGGCGCGTCGCCGTTGACGAGCTTGTAGTCGTGTTCTCCTGAGGAAGAATCGTTCCACAAAGTATGCAGGCGTTGCTGCTCGCCATCGTGAGTAAATTCCAAAACAGCACCCGACCAACCCAGGTTGGAACCGTTCGAGGCGATCTTGTCGTTCGCGAAAAAGTAACTCGAATGCACATCCTGCCAGCCATCCGCGCGAACCCGCGCCAGAAAAAGTCCATGCCCGAACTCCACGGGACTCGACAGTTCACCTCCCCAGTACTTCCGATCGGTTGTTCCCGCTGCGGGATCGGCCTTCGCCGCGATCCTCAACGTATGCCAACCGTCTCGCGACGCGTGTCCCTCTTCACTAAACTCCGAAAGGCTGGAAGTGTAGGTTCCCGCGCCGTGTTCCCAGCGTGGTTCAACGTCAAACGGCTCAACGAATGATCTTCGAGCGACCACCGGCCCGAGTTCCAACATCGAAGGCAACGCCCCCGCCAGGGTCATTTCATTGAAAGGCAAGACGGTTGTGAGTGCGGACGTTTCTGAAATCACCTGGCACGAAAGTGAGTCGTCTTGAAGGGCGTCGGCGGCAGCGAAGGAGCCAACTGAAACAGAGGCCTCGTTGCAGCCAGACCAAATCGTCACACAAACCAACCAGCGAACACCGTGACCGATCATCGTAGATCGTTTAGCAGACGTTCCAGCCTTGGGCGGTGCGGCGAATTGGGATGATGCTTCAAAAATCGCGCTCCCTCGGTAAACGCCTCGCTCTTTCGGGCAAGCGCGACGAAAGCCTCAATGTTCAAGAAAGCCGCCTCTTCTTCCAGCACCGGGTTGGTGAATCGTTTTCGGTAAATCACTAAACGTTCAAGCGCCTGCCTGGGATTGTGCAACACACGCTCTCGAACATCCTCCAGCCATCGCGATTCGGCCAGAGGAGAAACATCGATGGGCGGATGGCTCACAGTCTTCGCGGCAACCGAAGGTATGCGCACGGATTCGGGAGGCAGTTCAGCCGGTGTCTCGACAGCAGGCGTCGGCGTCGCAAAATTTTTGGGGTTTTCCGACACTCGGACTTCGATCGGAGCGGACCGCTGCGACAACGCAAAATACGCCGACCCTCCAAGACCTCCGACCACAACAATCGCCATGGCCATCTTCGCTCCGATCGCCAGACTCGAAACGGCGGCGGCTTGCGCGACGGGAATGCCTGCTGCGCCAAGGCCGGCTGCGATGGCAGCCAGACGAACCGCACTGGCCTGCTCCTCGCGCCCTGCTCGAAGTGCGGAGCGCAGTTCCGGAGAAGCGCCATCGTCTTTCCAAAGTCGCGGTGGTTCATTCATGTTGTCCATCCTCAACGTCCCTCCATGGCATTGGCCGCGACTGGCGAGGCGACGCCAAACACCGCCTGAAATACGCTTGACAGTTCCTGCCTCGCACTTTTGAGACGCGAGTAGACTGTTTGCAAGGGAAGCTTCAAACAATCGGCAATCTCTTGCAAACTCATATCCTCAATTTCGTAAAGCACGAATACCCTGCGTCGTTCCTCTTCGAGCGCATCGAGTGCCCTGTCCAACATGACACGCGCCTGTCGCTTTTCGGCGACATCGTGCTGCATCGCCTCGACCGCGACTTCGGGTGGAGTTGCGACCGCCTGTTCCCTGCGAACGTGGGCTTTTTTGCGGTGGTCTGAAACCAACCGAACACAAATGCCGTAGAGCCACGTCCTCTCTGACGATTCGCCCCGAAACGAAGCCTGGTTGCGATGGGCTATCATGAATGCCTCCTGGCAAAGGTCGTCGGCATCGGCCTCTCCCACGCCCAAACGCCGCAACACCCGCCACAGGTAGGGCGCGTGCGCTGTGAAGAGCGACGAGATGGGTAGAGCTGAAGCCACAAATATTGAGTGGGAGACCGAGGCGCGATTTCTGATCCGCAACCTTCGAAAAGATAGTATCGGTCACTTTTCTGCTCTAATTGAAACGTTTGATGCCGCTTTCCGCCACATCGATTTTCTTGTTCGCCGCAACGCAATTGCCAGCCCCGGTGGGTCCAGGGGTCGTCCTGACGTTGACCTCGAACGAAACGTTGCCGCTTTGCCTTTCGGCCGAAAGCTTGCGTGATCGCGTTCAGGCACGCCTCGGCCGGCCGGTCTTCGTGATGGAGCCATCCGCGAGTCAGGGCGCGTCAGCATTGATGATCGACATTACCCTGGCGCTCTGGAAGGAGGATCCCCCCACCTGGGATGTGGAATTGAACCTCAGCCACCGGGCCCCGGATGGCAGCCAGATGCTCGTGGGTCGACGGAACCTGCGGCTCAAGGCCGATGCGTGTGAGAATCTGCTCGCACCTCTGGTATTCATTGTCACGCTGACGATCGACCCAAACGCGGCACAACGCCCCGAGCCCGCAAGGGTTGAACCCATGCCCGCTGCAGCCCCGGCTAAAGCGGCTGAACCAATCGCAACACAAGCAGTTCCGAAATGGCGATTGGCTTTGGGTGTTGGTATCGGCTCGGGATGGGGAACGGTACCGAATCTTTCTGCACTGGGACACCTGCGTTTCATGCTCTCTCGCCAAAGCTGGCCTGCTTTCGCAATAAATCTTGGGTACCAACGATCAAGTGACGTCTTCCATGACGCCCCATCGCCACGCGAGGCAGATGTTGCATTCTCGGCATCCAACGTCGGCCTCGAATTGCTTCCGCAGATCTGGAAGCAGATCTACTTATTGGCCGCGCTCTCATGCCAAACTGTGTCAGCTGGGGGAGCCGAGTTTAACCGGAGCCAGGACGGAAGAACGTACGGATGTTCGACCGGCGCGGGTGTCTTGGGGTTGATGCCCATCACCGCGCGAACCTCGCTGTTTTTGCGGACGGAGGCGGGCCTCGCCTGGCAAAGAGCCCGTTACACGTTTATGAGCGCATCAGGAACGACTGAGCAGGGATACCGCTCGTCCCCCATTTTGTTGACGCTCGCGGCTGGCCTTTCCTTTTCATTTTGATTTTTTTCGCCTGAACCTCAGAAAAATTGCCCGCGCCATCCACCCACTTGTATGCGGGCCATTTGGATATCATTTGCGGCAACAATCGTATCGGCGTGTTCGGGCAGCATCGGTGACGCCCAAAACGATGCCGTGACCGTCTCGGGCGGGAGCGACACCCGCAGCGGAGGTTCCGGCGGTAAGGCCGGCACTGCAGGAGGCACGAATTCCCCACACGCGATCACCGCGGGTCCGATGCCCTTGCGCCGACTGAGTCGCCAAGAGTATGCCAACACGCTGCGCGATCTTCTCGGACAAAGTCCCAGCGCGGCCGAGTTGTTTTCGATCGACGAATCGGGTCCGTTCGGTTTCACACAGGGCGGAGCGGTCTCCTCGCAAGAAGTCGATCGCATGCTCGAATCGACCGCGTCGATGATCGATCGCTTTGCGAGCGGGCAGCTGAAAATCACGGGGCCCTGCCAGCCCAAGGACGAAGCCGACCGTGTGTGTGCCGAGCGCACCATGAAGTGGTTCGCAAGACGCGCATTCCGGCGCACGGCGAGCGACGCAGAACTGACCGAGCTCATGAAGGTATTTGACGCTGCCCGCGCCAAGTTGAATCTGGCGGATGCGTTGAAGGAATCGTTGCAATTCGTACTGCTGTCGCCACGTTTCCACTACCGGTGGGAGCGCAGCGACGAGCCGGCCGAGTTGAAAGACGGACTGGTCATGCTCACCAATTTCGAGCTCGCATCGCGTCTATCCTACTTCCTCTGGCAAAGCATGCCCGACGACGAGCTGCTAACTGCAGCACAATCAGGCAAGCTCTCGACGAGCCCCCAGACTGTAGCTACGCAGGTCAAACGCATGCTGGCCGACGCAAAGGCATCGCAAGGGATCCGCGGATTCGTCTCACAATGGTTGCCGCTGCGAGCGCTGCGCAGCGACGACGCCACGCTGGCCGATCACACGATTCGCGTATCGATGCAGGAGTCACTGTTCAAATTTGTGGACGATTTGATTCTGGGACAGGGCGACAGACGCTTTCAGACGTTGTTGTCAGCGGACTATGCGTTTGTGGATGCCGAGGTCGCCAAGATTCTGAACCTGAACAATGCCGCGTCGAATACCCGGATGCAACGAACACCGCTCACCGACCGATCGCGCGCAGGAATCTTCACACAACCTGCATTTTTGGCGGCCACGGCCGATACAACGCTCGCAACGGTCATCCACCGCGGCCGATTCGTATTCGAACGACTCGGAAGCTGCGCCGCTGTGCCCGCGCCCTCCGCCGCCATTCCGCCTCCACCCGATAAACCAGCCGACGCGAGCGTACGGGAACATCTGTCGGCCCACGCGAAGGACGGCGTTTGCAGGGGATGCCACGTGATGATGGATCCGATGGGCTTTGCCTTCGACCGCTTCGACTCGCTTGGGCGTGCGCGGACGAACGACGACTACGGAAAGCCTGCAACCACCGATGGCGTCATGCCGCTCACCGACGACATCGACCTGACGTTCACAGACGCCGCGGATCTGATGAGGCAACTGGCAACGGCGGAGCCCTCGCTTCGATGTTTCGCACGCCAGCTTTTTGCATACGGTACCCGTTTGCCGAACAACGATGCCAACGATCCCTCGATCGCGAATGCTGCCGATGGGTTCGTTGCAAGCGATGGTGACATCGCGCGTCTAATGGAGGGCCTGACGCAAACCGACGCGTTCTTTCTTCGTCAACCGTCCGCAGGAGAGGTGTTGCAATGAGCTCACAAGGATTTTCGCTTTCACGCTGGGAACTACGCCGCCGAGAGTTTCTAAAGTCGCTCGGTCTTGGCGCGGCAATGATGCCCTTGCTAACCGAAACACAGGTGCGTGCACAAAGCGCAGGTCCACTTGGTCGGCTCATTGCGGTGGTCAAGCCCAATGGTTGCCGCGCCGAAACGTTTTGGCCCACCTGGCAAGGAACAAGACCTGCCGATGGTTCGCTTGCGACGGCAAAAATGTCTTATTCCACGACGTCACTTGAAAAACACAAAGACAAGTTGATGTTTCTCGATGGGATCAGCCTGCGCAACTGGTACAGGAGCGAGGGAAATACCACCGGTGACAGCGGCGATGCGCATCACAACTGGGGATCACTGCTCACGGGCGAATTGCCGTCAAACATGCTGCTAACCGACGGTGGATGCCGAATCAACGAAACACCCGCCGGATGTCGGATGTATGGAGGCTCGACCAGCCTCGACTGCTACATCGGAAAAGAAGCGAAGAAAAAAGACTCTGCAATCGTATTTGAATCGATTCACGCCTCGCTCAACTCCGATGATCTTGCGTTTGCCCGACGCAGCGGCGGCCTGAACTGCCCATCGTGGTTTGAACGCGATAAACCCAACGCCCAAGAGCCCTCACCGGTACAACTGTTCAAAAAGCTATTTGGTGGTACGCTTCCCTCTGCAGGGAATGCACCGGATCCAGGGGCCCTGGCCAAGATTCGCCTGCTTGATGCGGTTGGCAAAGATCTGGAGCGCTTTCGAAGACGTCTCGGCACCGATGATCGCGCCCGCGTCGAAGAACATCTTGGGAACGTCAAGCGGCGACAAGACGAACTCAATCAATTGCTATCGGCCAAAGCTGTCGCATGTCAAAAGCCGCCGGCACCATCTACGGATTATGTCGCCAGGCAAGAGGCCCACATTCCGATGCAATCGAAGTTGATGATGGACATGTTGATAGACGCGATGAAATGCGGGATATCGCGTTCGGCCGTTTACTCTCTCTATGATACGAATGCCTACGCTGCCTATTTTAGCTGGTTGAAGCCACAAAACAGCAATTTCAGCAGCGGCAGTGGTGGTGGACCAAAGATCAGTGAGTTCCCGGATGCCCACTTGCACTCGATGGCTCACGGTAATAACTCAGATCCCGGCAAGGGAATGTATGCCGACGCCAACCGCTGGATGGTCGAGCAATACGCGTACATGATCAACCGGCTGTCGATGGAGTCGGATCTGACCGGTACAATGTTGGACAACACGCTTGTGTTGTGGCTCGATTCCCTTTCAGATGGCGGTGGACACAGCGTCAATCGCCTGCCGATGATGTTGGCTGGAAACGTCAACAATCGTCTTCGTCAAGGACGACATGTCCAGATGACGGCAAACACGGCGGCCAATGGCGTCTGGGCCGCAATTGCCGAGGCGGTGGGTACTCCAACGGCCGACGGCGGCTTCGGTAATCCCAAGTTCGACACCAAGGGCAAGTCCGCCATCTTGGCTTGATGCCCTGCAGCAACAGAGGGTGCGAATGATCGCAACTCTAACCGTGCGTTTACACGCTTGAAATGACCGATCGGGCATCATGAAAACCATGAACACACCCTTACGGTGAAGCAATTCACCAGGTCTAAATGAAAGCGAGGCACGTCATGGTAATTCGACACATCCGTCCGGGCTCTGATGAGTGGAGCGAGTGTTTAGGTGAAAATGACAACGACACCCACCTCACCCCTGAAGAGCAACTGAAGCTCCGGCGCCTCCTGGCGCTCGAGTCTGTATCGATGGGAATGCCCTTTCCGCAGTCTATAATTCATTCCGCAACACGCATGTTCGCCGGAATGCGCTAAACTCCGATGCTGCGAACCGAGTGCTGCGTACCACGTGTACGCAGCCGGTGTCGCAGGGGTCAGGTGATGTCCAAGATTTGCTTGAATTTGCATGACCATTCCACGGTTGAGGATTCGTGGACTTCGAGCACCGCAGCGGCGAGTGTTCCGCGCGTTGGCTGGCCGACTTGCTGACGCGTCTGCAAAATGCGGACGGCGATCTCGACTAGCTCTACAAACTGCGGCGTCTCTCGTTGCGCAAAGAAAGCCACTTGGTTTTCTTCAGTTACGCCGCGCAAGGCGAAACCTATACCGTCACGAAGCCTGGCTTCGAGGCCTTCGAGCGTAGCAAAGCGTCCGTCTCTACAACCCATCGCGCGGATTCGGCCCAAGCATACTCGAACTTCTACTGACGTCGATTGCCGATCGAAAAGTTCCCCGACCGCCCCGAAAATTGGTTAAAAATCGCGCCCGTGATGGGAGTACCACGGATGGTAGGGCACAAAGGAATTTTGGGATTGAGTCGCGGAATTGCTTCAGCAATGGTGGCAATTTTGGTTTTAGCCAGTCCGATCGCTCCGGCACGCGCGGCCAAGGAGTTCAAGACTTACACCTTGAAAAATGGGATTCGACTGATCCTCTACCCCGATCGACGGATTCCAATGGCTGCATTGTATGTCCGTTACAAAACCGGGGCGAGAAACGAACCACCTCGCAAATCTGGTCTTGCGCATCTGCTCGAGCACATGGTTTTTCGTGCCGACATTCCCGACCATCTACTGGGCGATGTCACAATCTACAATTCGCACGGAAGCAACGCGAGTACCTCCTTTGACAACACCGATTACTACGCTGTTGAACCGAGCTACCGCCTTAAATTTTCGGTCTGGCAAGCACGCTGGAGAATGACAGAAACGCGACGCTTCCTCGACGAACATGACTTGGCGAAAGAACTGCCCATTGTTCGCAACGAGCGGCGACAGCGAGATGAAACACAGGCCCATGACGGCGCCGAACAGAAAATGTGGGAAGGCCTATTTCCACCCGGGCACCCCTATCGCAACCGGATTATTGGGTCCATCGAAGACCTGAGGTCTCTCAATCACGGCGATGCGCGGAATTTTTTCGATGCGTGGTACGCACCCAACAATGCGATCGTGGCGATGGTGGGGGATTTTGATCCCAAGATGGGCGAATCGCTTCTTGAAACGTATTTCGGTAGTGCACCTTCGATCGCTCTGGCACGTCCAGTGGCAATTCCGTCGATAGAATTATCAAAAGAACTGGTAATCGAACATCGTGAATCGCTCGGCTCGAAACCACGTCTATACATGGCGTGGCACTCCCCCGCGAAGATGACGAGCGGCGATGCGACGGCCCATGTGTTTGCGGAACTGTTGTCGGGCATGAATGCCAGTCGCTTTTTCGACTACATCCCAGAAGCAGTTTCCACCGTCGCGTTCCAACAAAGCATGGACGAAGGATCTGTGTTTTGGATTACGCTTGAACCGCGCACGGGAATCTCGCTGGAGTCGCTTAAAGAAAAAGTCGATGTCGTCCTCGACAACCTGCGATACGGTCCCCCAGAGCAGAAAGAGGTGGAACGGGCAGGTCGGCTTTTGTATCGTCAAACCGTTGAACAATGGGAGACACTGCTCGGTCGAGCCGCACTACTGGTCGATACCGTCGGACACCTTGGGGATAGACATCCCATCGATCAGGCGGCCGAGTGGTATCTCAGGGCCAAGGCAGATACCATTCGTTCCTTCGTCGAAACAACGATGTTGCCGGCAAGACGGGTCGTAGTCTTTTCGCGACCACTCAGCACCGGGGACGGACAATGAACGCCTTGAGGCTTGGCTTGAGTTTTGTGACGCTGCTCGGTTGTGCCACGTCCGAAACTTTCTCCGCGAATACCCCGCCCTTTATTCCAGATCCGACGCCTCAGTATTTTTTACCAAACTTCACTGTAAGCAAACTCGAAAACGGAATGACCCTCCTCGTCAACGAAGACAGGGCTATTCCCATGATGTCGATTGCTGTCGCATTTTCTGGCGGAATGCTGGAAGACCCGATCGGAAAATCGGGTGTAACCGCGTTCATGTTCGAGATGCTGCGCTACAGAACTCAGAAACTACCGCGCATGATTTTGGCCGGCGCTTTCGACGACATTTCGTCGTACGAGGCTCACGTGCACCCCGACGGCGTTGTGCTTCAAGGATCAGCACTGGCTGATCGTGCCGAACCCGCTTTTCTTCTGTTGCAGGAGATCCTCCTGAACCCCTCATTTGAACAAGCCGACTTCGAGTTTGTCCGCGAACGGCAGCTTGCCTCGGTGCTTTCTCTGGAGTCGCAGGTTGATGCGGTTGCGGAACGAATTCTATTGCAAGTACTGTTCGGAACCGAACACCCACTCGGCAATTTCATGCAAGGGTCAAGCAATACAATCAAGGCCATCGTCCCCGCTGATCTTCTTTCGACCTATCACCGCATCGCCCGACCGGAAAGAATGACGGTAATCGTGAGTGGACCCATTCGATCGCTGGAAGTAGAAGGGATGGTCTCGAGAATTTTCGGAAAATGGAAACCGAAGGCCATAGCCCCGATCAGTCTCCGAAGCATTTCCTTCCCCGATCCCAACGCGGTTTCCGATCGAAATTACATTCATTTTGTGCCCCGAAAAGGACTGGCACAAACAATCATACGGATTGGACGGGTCGCCGTTGCACAACCTCATCCGGATGCGCCGCTTTGGGTACTCAATACCTATCGTGCCGCAGGCTCGTCGTCGTCCTTCCTACGTGGATTGGAAGGCGCAACCTATGGTGTTGGCGGCAGCGCCGATCTGTTTTTGAAAACGGGTTACATTGCCATCGAAACACAGGTCGATGCTCAAGCAACACGCAAGGCCATGGATACTATTTTTGATCAAATCGATGCGGTTGGCTCGTCTTCTTTAAGCGCCGACGGAATGGTCGCAAGCGGCGTTTCCATGGTGTTTGGAAAAAGCAATGCGCTGCTTTCGCTCAAGGGTCGAACCCTGGCGATCGGTCGAAACCTGATCACGGGATTGGCCTGGGACCACATCAGGGCCTACAACGACTTTTGGATCGATCCTCGTCTCGACACGTTTCGCAACGCCGACGTTTTTTCGTCAAAACGCTGGCAGATCGTCCTGGTCGGCGATCCGGACATCGTCATGCCGCAGATAAAGGATCACGGGTTTGACCACGTGATCGTCGTGAAGCAGTAGCCGCCTAGGCCTTCATCGCGGCAATCTCGCCCGAGGTCCCCGCACCGAACTTGGCGGTGGGAACCCCCATGCCGTTCGCGATGGTGGTGAACACATCACCGTTGGACGGCGTGGCGGCCGGACCCTTGCCGTCGTCATAGCGAACGCCATCGCCGTCATACGAAAGCACCTGTCCGGTTTTCAAGTATCCGCCAAGCTGTCCAGCCGTGAGCCATTTCATGTTGCCTGTCGAATGTCCAGGCTGCGCGAGCTCGCCACCCCAGAGCACACAGGTGTGATAAAGCATTGGCTTACCGTCTGACTCTTTCACTTCCATCAAAAGATCCAGAACATCCTTGAAGATCTTTGCGTACTCTGTGTACATCGCACGGCTCTGCGTCAGCAGATTCGTATTTTGGTTGTCCTTGTTGCCAACCGCGAGCGCATGCACCATCTCGTGCGTCGACGCGTACCCTGTAAGCCCACCCCACAAACGTGGCGGCGGCTCCTCCACCTGAATTGTAAACACGCGGGTCACGTCACACGCAAACGCTGCCTGCATGATCCGTGGCACATGTGGCCGCGTGGCCTCCCACTTGTAACCACCCATTTGCTTGGGTGCGGCCGGCGGAACCTTGCAGGTGCCCGAGCCCACGCCCCCCGGCGAGCCCTGGGCCAGCAGATCCACACGTTTTTTCAGATCAGTAACGAGGGTGGCGTGATTCTCCAGGCGTTGCGCCTCGTCTTTGCCAAGTTTCTCACGCACGATCTTCATTTCGTCGGAGATGAACTCTAGGGCAGAGGCCCTCCGCAATGCATTTACATCGGGGCCGCTGCCCGGCATCCCACCGCCTGGAGGGATTCCGCCCGGAAAGAGCCGTTCAAACAACTTGGAAGCGTCGCGCTCGGGCCGCACCAGCTGACCCGGTGCCGAGTGGTACGGTTGACCCCAGGTCCCGACGATGGGCGGCAACTCGATGATATCCGCCTGCACATTGGGCACCTGCGTGACCGGCTTTCCGCCGTTGGCCTGCGTCAAACCATTGGCAATGTAGTAGTCGATGGAGATTCCGTTGGTTCGATTGGCTTCGATCTGAGTCGATGCGGTAAGCGATCCACCCTGCCCGCGCGCGTGGCCATCGGTAAAATCGTTCTTACTGCCCGCAGCGGCAAGACCCTTCATGTCTACGCCATCGAGGAGGATTAGATCTTTTTTGTAGGACTCAAGCGGAGCCAACAGAGGTCCCAGCTCGAAATTTGATCCCGTACCCTTGGGACGCCAAAGCCACGGCAACGTTCCGTGTTGCGTATAAAAGATCAAGAACCGTTTGGCCGGTCCACCTCCCGCCGCCCGGAGGCCGCGAAGGTTCGGTAAAAACATGGAAGCCCCTGCGAGACCGAGCGACCTGCCCAACGTGCGTCGATTGTAATTCATCCAGGGACCTTTCAGTTGGCAGACGCGGTTCGGTATCGAAACGCAGGGGTTTTGACAAACTCACGGATGAGCGAGCGGAAGCTACCGCCGTCCTTGACAACCGCATCGGTCACACGGGCGATCGCGCAGCCGTCGGGTTCTTCGAGATCCCGCGCATAGGCATAACGCATGAAGTTCTCGACGAAACACTGTTTGACCTGCTCGCTGGCCGACAACTTTTCGATCATCGGTATGGCATTCGGAAACTCGCCGTCGGCGTCCAACGTTTCGGTGAGCGACGAAGACGCGTCGACCGGAACCTTGTCACCATTGCCTGCCGTTTCCTCATCCTGCCATCGACCGATGCCATCGTAGTTCTCGAAGGCGAACCCGATCGCATCAATGCGCTCATGACACGACTGACAGGCAGCGCCCTGCTTCTCGTGAATCATGACGGTCTTCTGCCGGGTAGAAAGCGTATCACTGAGTGCGCTTGGCCCCGCGGTCGGTATATTGGGTGGCGGGGCCGGTGGCGGGGAACACAGTAGGCCATCCAGGACGAAGACGCCCCGTTGAATCGGCGCGTGCACGGCAGCGTGGGCAAAGCCCGCCATCACGGCACCCTGCGTGAGAAACCCTTTGCGGCGCTGCCTATCCAACGACACTTCCATGAGTTCCGAGCTTCCGGGTGGATTCACACCATAAATCGCGGCACTCGCGTCGTTGACCCATGCCTTCTCGCTCGAAAGCAGGATTTCCACGCTGCCCCCCTCGGCGAGAAGGGTTTCCTCGACGAAGCGATCCATTCCCAACGTCAGTGCCTTTTCGATCGATTCGTTGTACATCGGGAATCGGACCTTGTCCTTCTGACCCGCGGGCAATGCAATTGCAAGTTTCGTGAACCGCAACCACTGCGATGAAAAACGCTTGAGCGACGCTGTCAAACTCTCGCCATTCATCAAGCTGTCAAACTCCTTGACGACACCGTCGATGGTATCGAGTCGTCCCGCCGCAGCGGCATCGCGCAACTCCGAATCGGGGGAACTGGCGGTCAAAAGATACGCCAAACGTGTTGCGATTTCGTCACCACTCAGTGCAACGGCCGCGGGATCGTCTCCCATAACACCGTTTTCAACCCTGTAAAGCAACTGTGGTGATCCCAGAATTACCTCGAAAAGCTGGCTCAATCCGGCCTCGTGCCCCCACGTCTTGGCGGACGAATCAAAATAGCTGCGTAGACGCGTCCGCTCGGCGTCTTGCAGTTCGCGACGAAATGCTTTGGGTGCGAAGTTTGCCAGGATCGCATCGGCACAGGCTGGCGCCGATGCAGCGTCGCGCGCTGGACATCCCGCGAGCCCGAGTTTGGCGAGACCGGCCATCACCACGACAGTTGTGCTGTGTCCGATCGCCTCGATTTGCTCGACCGATTTTTCCTCAATGCCCTGAATCTTCCAGTTGTTGTCGAAGCCGTGCGTATCGACGGTGCCCGATGGAAGATCGGCGCCGAGTTCCGGGTGGAGGGCAATGGGGGCAACCAGATCCCGCAACGTGTTCACGTATTCAACGGGGCTGAGGCGATTGAAAGCCGTTGCCGGCACGTTCAGCGCGTCGGGATCATCACAGACGAGTGTCGATCCAGGATTGCGCTCGAGCGAATTCTTCCCGAGGGGTGGCAGGATCTCGGGCTCGGTTCCGCCGGTACCGCCGCTGTCGTCACCACCGCCACCTGCGCAACCAGCCAGATTTAATAGGATCAAACCTGCGACTCCTAACCGCCAGGATGCCAAACGGGGCGAAAAAAAAAAACGTACTGCCATGGTCTTTCTCCCTGTCGGATTCAAGCATTCAGATTAGAGACGGATCTCTTCGGCCGGTATCCGCCGATCGACAGACAAAATGGCGCCGCATTGCGTCCGACATTTCATCTGGCGCTGCGGTCCCATTCATGGAATGGTGCAGAACTTCACAAGCTGTCATCCGAATCATGAGCGCCCCGAACCCAAAATCCCACCCGATGCGATGCGCACTCCACGCATTGTTGGTGAGTCTGGTCGCGGTGGCACTTTCCCTGGGTGGAGGCACTTGTCTCGCACAAGACGAGCGACCCGTTGAGCTGCACCCTGGATTCGTCTCCGAGAGTCGACACGCAAACCCGACCCCAGAACTTCCGGCCATTGATCTGGTAGAGCGGGGTGAGGAAAGCGAAGAGGACTCTGCGCACAAAGAGGCTCGCCGCAGCTCCGCCCCTAACAGTTTCGAGATTCAAGTCGCCTGCTGTGTAATCCGTATTACGGATTGGCAACAGCCTGACGTACGCCTAACCCGATATTCGACGCGCTCGTTATACGCCCGCGGACCTCCGACCCTCGCGTAGCGAGGAATGGGTTCATGTGTTGGGAGCCGATTGATTCGGTTACCAACAGGCAACGTAGCGAGGAAATTGGCATGTCGAATCAGGTTTCAAGTCCACCAACGGGTGGCGGTATTGCGGATGATCTCAGGGCTGGATTTATTGTTTTTTTGATCGCGCTCCCCCTGTGTCTGGGTATTTCGATCGCGAGCGGATTTCCGCCGGTTGCCGGAATTTTGACGGCCATCGTGGGTGGACTGGTCGTCACACCGCTCGGCAGTGCGAGGTTCACCATCAAAGGACCTGCCGCCGGGTTGATCGTCATTGCGATTGGCGCTGTGACGGAATTGGGACAGGGAGATGGCACGATTGGATATCGACGAGCCCTTGCGGTCGGGGTGGTGGCGGCTGCCATTCAGATCGTGTTTGCACTGCTGAAGGCAGCATCGGTGGGCATTGCCATCGCACCATCGGTGGTGCACGGCATGTTGGCTGCGATTGGCGTCATCATCATCTCCAAACAGTCGCATACGATGATGGGGGTCGTTCCGTCTGCAAAAGGACCGTTTCCGTTGCTCGCCGAGATTCCGCACAGTCTGATGAACGCCAATCCAGAGATCTTTCTGATGGGAATCATCGCGATCGCGGTGCTCGTCATCTTGCCGCGTTTGAAGCTGCCCGGGATCCGAAAAATTCCGCCCGCGATTGTCGCGATCGCCATCACGGTCCCCATCGGAATGGGGTTCGACATGGAACACGTCCACCATTACCACATGCTGTCACACGACTACCCGATCGGACCGCAGTTCTTGGTCCAGTTGCCGGCTTCCTTGTTGAACGCTGTCACCTTTCCGCTTTTTGACGTCGTCTGGAGTCTTGCCTCATTGAAGTACATCGTGATGTTCGCGCTCATCGGAACGATCGAATCGACACTGAGTGCCCTGGCTGCCGATGCGCTCGACCCCGGGCGACGCCGCTCGAATCTCAATCGCGATCTGTTGGCCCTCGGTGTCGGAAATCTGATTGCTTCATTCATTGGCGGTCTGCCCATGATTTCGGAAATTGTCCGAACGAAGGCGAACCTGGACGCAGGCGCCAAATCCAACAAGGCCAACTTATTTCATGGTGCATTTCTCCTGCTATTCGTGGCATTTGCGCCGGGTCTTCTGCACGAGATCCCACTCGCTGTACTTGCAGCCATGTTGGTGTTCACGGGGTTCCGACTGGCCTCGCCGACGGAATTTCACCACGCAAAGAACATCGGCATCGATCAGCTGGTCATGTTTCTCGTCACCCTCATCACCACGCTAGCGACAGATCTGTTGCTGGGCATCGCAGCGGGACTCATCTTCAAGATCGGTTTGCATATGTATCAGGGTGTGCCTATCAGGGCATTGTTGAAGTCTCAGGTGACGGCAGAGCGCGTCGGTGACGTCATCACCGCGAAGGTGGACGGCGCTGCGATTTTCTCGGCGCTGTTGCCGCTGCAGCGAGCATTGGGCAACATCGACGCATCGATAACGAAAGTCGTCGTCGATCTCTCGGGGTCCGCCATTGCCGATCATACCTTTCTCTCTCGGGTGGATGCGATGTCACGCGAATGGCCCAATGCACGGCTCGTTTTCAAGGGGCTCGACGAAATGAAAGCGGCCTCAACGCACCCGCTTGCATCTCGCCGCAGGATCGCGACATGAGTGGTGTCCCAGAGGGGCACGAAAGACATTTCGACGGGTCGCATTCGCTGAAACAGTTGGTGGAACACGCCTCCCACTACTTGCCGGCGCAGGCGCCCATCCATGCCTTCGTGCACCACAACACGTTGCATGCGTTCGAGGAATTCACCTTTGAGGACGCTGTCAAAAAAGCCGCAACGATCTTCGGCACGGCGCCGTTTGCCTCCGAGGCTGACTTTGCATCCTATCTGGCCGCGGGTCGTATCACGCCCGCGGATCTTGAGGCGGTTCTGGACGCGCGGTCAAACCTTGGCGTTGCGCCACTGTGGCCGGAGGGACCTTCTCAGCGCGAATTTTGGCTGATGCGATCGCAAATACACATCGAAGTTCCGGAAACAAACGCTGTCCAGTGGATGTTGCACGAGTCCGACCTGCTTGAATCGTTCTCAGGTGCGCGGTCTCTTTGGGACAGCCTTGCGGCCCATGCGCCAACCCCACCTGCACCGTCTGTGCCGCTGCGACGTCGCGATCAACTCCTTTACGATACGGGCGTCGACACCGACGAGTGGGTGCACCCATTGTTGATTCGCATCACAGGCGCCTTTCTTGACCAAGGGATCTCATACTGGCCGATGCCGAACCGTGAGTTAGGTCTGTTGCGCTCTGCGCGGCGACTGTATAGCGCCGCATTTGCGCCACCCGATCGTGCCTTCGCGGGGCTGGCTACCGTGTTACGACAACAGGAATCATCCAACTGGGATGCTGAAAAAACGATACGGTGGGGCCTTGAGGACCTCGGACACACGGATAAAACGCAATGGCCAGAGGTGATTCGATCGACCCTTCTCGGATTACCCGGATGGGCCGGCATAATCAATCAGTTTGAACTCAACCCGGACAAGGCGCCGGTCAAGTGCCATCCCACAAGCCTCATGGATTTTCTGGCTTTGCGCTTGATCCTGGACGTACTGGTGGCACGCAACCTTGGCGGTGGTCGGGGCGACAGGCCTCACCTTTTCTCGAAGATGGCATCGGCTAGTCCACCCGCCGAAGCAACCCCGAATCTATCGGCCATCTACGAGGCCTTCGTTTTGTCCCGGCGGATGTCGATTGACCCCGCCTCCTTGCAGAACGCTGCAAACGCCAAGGCGTGGGTGAAAGAGGTATCGAGCTTCAATTCGGTTGCTCGCTGCGAATTGTTGATGGCAGCCTTCGAGCGTCGACATCGCATAGGCGTGCTCGATGGGTTGATGGCAAACGCACAGATCACTTCAAACGCACCTGTCTCGAAGGTGCAGATTGTGTTTTGCATCGACGATCGCGAGGAATCGTACCGGCGCCACGTTGAGGAATTGGATCCCGCAATCGAAACCTTCGCCTATCCCGGATTTTTCGGCGTGGCAATGCACTATCAAGGTGCAGAGGACATCAGGCCGCGCGCCCTTTGTCCCGTCGTAGTGAAACCGACGCACGCCGTACACGAGGTGAAGGCCGACACCGGCTCAACCATTCTCGGACACCTGATCCACCACTACCATGTTGGCCGTTCAACCTTGTTTCGTGGCCTATTCTTTACACTTTTGGGGATCATCGCGACACTACCGCTTGTTGCCATTGTTCTTTTCCCACGCCTCGCGACTTATCGAAAACCGAAAAAGAATCGCATCGATCCTGAATTGAAATTTCGACGCGACAACGATGCGCCAACCCGAAGCGACGGACTTGCCGAGGGCTACACCCACGAGGAGATGGCCAACGTCGTCGGCAAGATGTTGATGGAGACGGGCCTGCAACATCGCATGACGCCGCTGATATTGTTCATCGGCCACGGCTCAACCAGTGTCAACAATCCCCACATCGCCGCCTACGGCTGTGGGGCAACGGCCGGTGGCAGCGGTGGCGCCAATGCGCGCGTACTGGCGTCGATGGCCAACGAGCCCGAAACACGCGCGATCTTGAAATCGCGTGGTATCCACATTCCATCCGAGACTTGGTTTGTGGGTGGCCTACACAACACCTGCACCGACGACGTCTTGTTCTTCGACGAAACGAAGATTCCGAGGACGCTTGTCGCACAATTCGAGGAATCCACAGCCATTCTACAACGCGCCTCCGCCGAGAATGCTCACGAACGCTGTCGTCTTTTCGGCGTCGTCCCTCTCGATCTATCGCCCGAAGACGCCAAGAACGTCGTGGAAGAACGCTCCGTTGATCTTTCCGAACCTCGACCCGAATACAACCACACGAAGAACTCGATTGCCGTGATCGGTCGACGCAAGTGGACCCGCGGACTCTTTCTCGACAAACGCGCATTCCTGGTTTCCTACGACGGAACCAAGGGCGATCCCGACGGCAGGCATCTCACCAACGCACTGATGGGCAGCGTCCCGGTTGGCGTGGGCATCAATCTCGAATACCTCTTTGGCTTTGTCGACAATGCGTACTACGGTTCTGGATCCAAGCTTCCCCACAACATTACCGGTCTCTTCGCCGTTATGGATGGACACGCCTCCGACCTTCGGACGGGGCTTTATCGGCAGATGATCGAAGTTCACGAACCCATTCGCCTGCTGGCCGTGATCGAAACGTCTCCGGAAACCTTTCTCTCCATCATGGCCAGCCGACCGGCCGTGGATCGCCTAGTCCGCAACCGTTGGCTGCATGTTTGTGTCTGGAACCCGGAGAAAAATGACATGTTCCTGTTTGAGGACGGAAATTTCCAAAGGTACACGCCGGAATCGAACGACATCGTGAGCGTCAAACGGTCCCGCGATCTGTATCAGGGCACCCGCGTGTCATTGCCTTGCGCCCACGTCGAGGCCTCCTTTCAAGAGAGGACATTGTCATGATCGGGTGGATGATCCCGTCGCTCATCTTCCTTCCCGCCCTTGCGGTTGTAAGCCTCGTCACCTGTGTATGGCTGAAGCTGCGACCGAGCGAGAGCGTGATTAATCGGATCGTGGCAGGTGCCTTCGGTACCAACGCGCTGCTTTGCATCGCAACGGGAATCTGGTTGCTGGCGCATGGACGTTTCTCCTATGAGGTGTCCCTCGGCAACTTCTTCGTGGCTGAACACTACGCCTTCGAATGGAAACTGGTTGTCGACGGCCTATCTGTGGTGTTCGTGACGCTGACTTCATTGCTCATCGGCTTGATTGGCGTCTTCTCGCGCCGCTATCTGCATCGTGAAACGGGCTACTTACGCTTCTTTTTTTTGCTTTGCCTCTTCGGCGCAGGGACCACGCTGGTGGCACTTGCAGGTTCACTGGATCTCATCTTTTTCGGATGGGAAATCGTGGGATTCACCTCGACGCTGCTGATTGCCTTTTTTTATGAACGCAAAAAGCCCATCGAACACGGGCTGCGAGCCTTCATCACCTATCGCATCTGTGACATGGGATTGTTGGGGGCCGCGGTGTGGATGCACCACACGGTCGGCAGTTCAGACATGGTTCAGGTCGGAGGGGATACAGCATGGTTCGCCTTCAACCTGCCCACAGATACGATCAACACTGTGATCATCGGAATCCTGTTGCTGTGGGCCGCGATGGGCAAGTCCGCACAAATTCCTTTTGGCGGCTGGTTGCCTCGCGCGATGGAAGGACCCACTCCGTCGAGCGCCATCTTCTACGGCGCCATCTCGATACACCTTGGCCCTTATCTTCTCTTGCGCGCAGCACCCTACTGGAACACGAGCAGCGTGGCTGCAACCGCGGTGGTCGCCATCGGCGCCTTGACTGGCCTCCATGCCAGCTTCGTGGGTCGCGTCCAAAACGACATCAAGAGTACCCTGGCCTATGCGTCGATGGCACAGGTCGGGATCATCTTTGCGGAGATCGGCCTCGGCCTCGACACACTGGCCCTGATCCACATTGTGAGCCACGCGATCGTGCGCAGCCTTCAAATCCTGCGTTCACCGGGAATGTTGGCCGACTACGGCAAACTTGAGCGCGCGATGAAACAACAATTGCCCAGAACCGGAGGCCATCTTGAATTCCTGGCGCCGGTTTCGGTGCGACCCTGGCTGTACCGACACGCGCTTGAACGCGGATATTTCGATGCACTTTTGCGTGACCACGTCGTTGGCCGGTTTCTGAGTCTGGTGCGAAAGATCGACGCCGTCGATCGTCGATGGGCGGCATGGGCTGGTGGGGATGTTTCACCGAACGCTGACGCGCCAAAGCCTTGGGAGCGTTCCCTATGATTGCCATCACACCGCTTGTCCTCGCGCTCGTCTTCGCGA
>JAYUPZ010000175.1:0-20865 GCA_043759805.1 Myxococcales bacterium
AGCACCGTCAAGAGCGCTGCGAGCTGACGAACCGGTGACAACGCGGCAATCCCTTTCATGATCTCGCCGACCGAAGCCGCTGCTGGCCCAAAAAAGCGCAGGCCAAGCGCGCTTTGCTCCAACGTCGTACGCATCGGGCTTGCCATTAGCCCCTGCGCCCCGGTTTTGCCAAACACGTCCTCACCAAACTGTATCACAATCGCCTGGTGAGACCCCTGCCCTTCGGACGCCCAGGTATGCGGCAAGTTGGGACCAATCAGTAACAGGTCGCCGTCCGAATAGTTGCCGATGTGATCACCGATGAAGCGACGACCCCTGCTGTGGACGATGTACGTCAACTCGAATTCGGGGTGGTAGTGCCACGCAAAGGGATACGAGGGGGCGATGCGTTCTGCGCAATAGAACAGGCGTCCTTCTCCAACCTTTAATCGCTCCAAAAACGCCCGCATCGTTTCAGCACCTATTGTACGCCGACCGATACCTCTCGGTCACGCGAGCAACGTTTCGTGCAAGCGAGCCCTATCGTCTTCCGGTCCGATCAAACGCTGATCCAGACCCTGAAAGGGGTAGTGGTAGCGCCAGGGATCAAGGCCCGCAAGGTGCAAGACCATCGCCTGGAGATCGCGCACGTGCATGGGATCTTTGGTTGGAGAGAAACCAATTTCGTCGGTTTCGCCGTAGACCTGCCCGCCCTTGACGCCACCGCCTGCCATCCAGGACGTAAACGCGTAGGGATGGTGGTCTCGCCCGATGTAACGTTGTGTGTCGGCGTTTTGTTGCATCGGGGTCCGGCCAAACTCGGAACACCAGACCACCAGCGTATCGTCGAGCAATCCCCGTTGTTTCAGATCCTGGATGAGACCGCTGACTGCGCGATCGATCTGGTGCGCCTTGATCGGCAAGGTTTCATCAATGCTTTCACCCGGAGAGATCCCGTGATGGTCCCAGCCCCAGTCGAAGATCTGAACGAAGCGCACCCCGTTTTCGACCAGGCGGCGGGCCATCAGGCAATTGTTCGCGAACGTGGGATCATCGCCCTTGTAAAGTGTGCGCGGATCATCGGCGGTCTCGGCAGGCGACGCAAAGCCCGGATTTGCACCGTAGAGATCCAGAATGTGTTTAGGTTCCTTCCCGAGATCAATCACACCGGGCACCGACGCCTGCATGCGGTAAGCCAGCTCATACTGCCCGATGCGCGCCTCGATTTCCGGATCGCCGTTTGTCTTCAACGTGATACTATTGAGCTTTCCCAGCGCATCCAGCGTCTCACGTCGGCCTTGCCTATCTAAACCCTCGGGATTCGAGAGATACAAGACCGCGTTGGCTTCACTGCGCACCTGCACGCCCTGGTGAACCGACGGCAAAAACGAGCTTCCCCACAGACTTTTCCCGCCGTCCGGAAATTTTCCACCCGACAACAGTACCACAAACCCCGGCAGGTTCTGGTTCTCCGTACCAAGGCCATAGGTCATCCAGGAGCCGATTGACGCACCACCAAACTGCGACTTTCCCGTCAACGTGAATAACTGCGCCGGCGCATGATTGAATTCATCGGTGTGCATTGCCTGGATAATCGCCACGTCATTGACGATCTTCGTGAACTGCGGCATCAGTTCGCTCACCCAGGCCCCCGCGCGACCGTGTTGTTTGAACTTGTAGGGCGATCCCAGCATCCGGGGCACGCCACGAATAAAGGCGAAACGTTTTCCCTTCAACAGCTCGGCCGGGCACTCTGCACCGTTGTGGCGATTGAGCGTCGGCTTGTGGGAGAACAGATCAAGTTGCGAGGGCGCCCCTGCCATGTGCAGAAAAATCACGTTTTTCGCCTTGCCGAAACCCCGTTTCACCTTGCCGCTCGGGGACTGATGAAACGCAGGCGCAGCCCGGGCGTGCGTCGGATTCAGCATGGACAGTGCGAGGCCACCAAGACCAGCGGCGGCGCCACCAAACAAATATCGGCGTGCGGGATCGAATGACATGATTATCCCTTGGTCAGAAACTCGTCGAGGTTCAGTAAAACGTTTGCAACCGCCGTCAGCGCGGCAACTTGCGCGGGAGCTACACTGTCTGGCACCGGCATCGCATCCATCCCTGAAAAGGCTTTCGCATCTTCCGCGTGTACTTCGTAATACGCTTTGCGCTTGCCATACAGGTCAACCAGGGCGTCGACCTCTTCTGCGACCGGCGCGCGCCCGGTTACCCGCAGAAAACCCGCGCGGATCCACGATATAGGGTCAGAGTCCCGCGGGCTCCCGTGCAACATCTGGCGTGCAAGGGCCTGGGCAGCCTCGACAAACACGGGATCGTTGAGGGTCACAAGCGCCTGCAGCGGCGTGTTCGAGCGGATGCGGCGCACCGCACAGATTTCACGCGACGGCGCATCGAACGTTGTCATCGACGGATACGGCGAGGTCCGTTTGAAAAACGTATACAGGCCGCGGCGGTGGCGGTCTTCACCTTCACTGGTTTTCCACTTCAGTTCGCTGTAAACGGATTTCCAGATTCCGTCGGGCTGCAATGGCATCACCGGCGGACCCAACGTCTTTCGGCTCAACAGGCCCGCAACTGCAAGCGAGCTATCCCGTACCATCTCCGCCTCCATGCGAAAACGCGGGCCTCGCGCCAACATCCGATTCCAGCGATCGCGGGTCACGTCTGCCACTGACGCCGCTGCGTCTTGCCGGTAGGTGTGTGACATCACAATCATGCGACAAAGATTTTTCAGAGACCAACGCGAACGCATGAATTCGCTGGCGAGGTGATCCAGCAACTCGGGATGCGTGGGCGGCGATCCTTGAGCGCCAAAATCCTCCTCGGTTTCGACGATGCCGCGGCCAAAGAACTGGGCCCAGTAGCGATTCACGAGCACCCGTGCCGTGAGCGGATTTTCGGGAGAAACCAACCAGCGTGCCAGGCCGAGCCGATTGGGAGGAGCGCCTTTGGACAGTTGTCCGAGCGCAGTTGGAATTGACGGCGTAACCGTATCCCCTGGATTCAAAAAGTCACCGCGCTCTTGAACCCGCGTTGTCCGGGCGCGCTCCGACACTAGATCCAGCAGCACAGGAACTTGCGCATAGGATGCCCGCATTTTTTCGAGACGATCGTTCACGCTGTCAAGACGCGCGAACCAGGCGGTCGGACGCACAGATTCGGATAGTCGATGTCGCAAAAAATGTTCGCTCGCGTTTTGCGCCGGTGCTTTCGGATCGAGAAGTATTGCCGCCACAACAACAGGCTCACCAGCCACGTCGTCGGCGATGCGTGTAAACGTGAAACCGGTGGTGTTTTCCGGTTTCTCGATTCGAGCCCTGATCCAGTGAATCCCCGCGGAAAGATAGCGATCAAACGTCACCTTCGGCGATTTAAGCGCAATCGCCACACCGTCTATCCAAACGTCCACGGTGTGTTCGGCGGCAATCGAGAAGGCAACCCGCCGCGTTGATGGAACCCACAACGATCGCGCCAGCATCGGCGTCGCCGAATTCCACAACCCCACCCGCTTGCCATCGCGCCAACCAGACTGTTCGTGCCACTCTATTTGGGCGCTATTCCGACGGGGCAAGAAGCGCTCGGAACCCCCGGCATGGGTTCCTGCCAGGGCTTCGTATCCGGGAACATCGAGGCCGACCAGCCGCGTGGATTCGTACCACGAAGCCCAGTCGGTGGCCACAAGGCGATTGGCGCGGCGATCGGACTCAAGCGAAACACCGGAATGCTGTCGAAACGCGTTTCGCCATTCCCGAATTTTTTTCAGATGGGGACGCAAAACAGTGGGAAGTTCGGCAAGAATTCGACGCTGTTCACGCAACAGGCTCTTTTCTTCAACGACCTGCGCCGTCGTGGGGAAGGCGCGCTTCGGGAACTCATCGCCCCGATCGGTATCGGCAGTCTGATCGAAGAATGCGAAAAGACCGTAGTAGTCGCGCAGCGAGATGGGATCGTACTTGTGGTCGTGACACTTGGCACAGCCGACGGTCAACCCCATCCATACTTGCATGGTGGTATCGACGCGATCCTTGACTGCGGCCACGCGAAACTCCTCGTCGTCGGTACCGCCCTCGTCGTTGGTCATCGTGTTGCGATGAAAGGCGGTCGCTATCAGTTGTTCGGAACGCGAACCCGGCAACAGATCTCCCGCCAGTTGCGCGACGGTGAACTCATCAAACGGCATATCGCGTGACAAAGCCTGAATAACCCAGTCCCGGTACGGCCAGATCGTGCGCGGCAGATCTTTTTCGTAGCCCTTCGTATCGGCATATCGGGCAAGATCAAGCCAAACGCGAGCCCACCGCTCACCGTAAGCCGGTGACGCTAAAAAGTGCTCGACAAATTCGCGGTACGTTTTGTCCGTCGGTTCCTTGACGAAACGCGCGGTCTCGCTGGGCGTTGGCGGCAAACCGGTGAGATCGAGGGCCAATCGTCGCACAATCGCTGCGGGCGTTGCCGTCTTTGCGGGGACCAAGCCCTGGGACTGCAAGCGCGCGTGTACCCAGGCATCAATTGGCCCCAGATTCTGTTTTGGCCACGGCGACCGCGGAGGTGTTTTCCGCAACACAGGACGCAATGACCAGGGTTCTTTCCACTCGGCGCCGCCCTTGACCCAGCGTGTGAGGGTCTCGATCTCCGCCTCGGTCAAACCCTTCGACTTATCCGGTGGCGGCATGCGATCATCCGGATCGGTCGTAAGGATCCGCAACATCGCATCGGAGTCAGTCGGGTTGTTCGGGACAAATGCGGTGGTGCCCTTGTGCTCGCCGAGGGCCCCGTCACGGGTATCAAGTCGAAGCCCCGATTTGCGATTGTTGGCATCGGGCCCGTGGCAGGAAAAACAGTGACGGGAAAGGATGGGCCGAACGTCTCTGGCAAAGTCGATTGCAGCGGTTTCAACAGCCCAAAGCGGGGATGTGCCGAGAGAGAAGAGCGTGAGAGAAAACCATCGGAAGAACGTCACGCTTCATTTATTGCGTCTCGAGCGCGCCGGTACTACCGGCTTTGGAACCTCTTTCTGATGGTATTTTGCTTTTGGGGGGGCAAGCTTGGGCGGCGGTATCACCAGGATCCCCTCCACAGCAACCAGGTAGGCCTCCGCGGCCCGCCGGGCGAGATCTCCCTGCGCCGGTTGGGAATCCAACTTTTCTGTTTGCCATGATCGAGAGAGCTGAGCGCGCACACTCGTCACATCGGGCGAAAACCGGCCGGGTCCACCCGAAAGTAGAGGCACGACCACGGCAATAACGGCAAGCGCTGCCGAGGCAGCCGCCCGCGCCTGCCCAAGACTTGTCGACAGTCGCAAGATGCCGACGGCGATCGGCAATCCACAAAGCGCACAGGCCACAGTTGCCGCGTCACGGGCGGAGGTAAGACGATTTGGATCGGCCGTAAGTTCGAGGCGAGCGGCCGCCCAAATCAAGAGCGTCGTCCAAAACGCGAATACGAAGGCCCCGGTCAATACAGGCAAACGGATGATCATCCAGACGACGCCCACTACCCCGAGCAAGATGGCAACAATGCCGAGCGCATCCACGAGATCCTGAAGGACGTGCAGAACCTGAGCACCACTTGCCGACGCCAGTGCGTCTCGAAAGGTGCCAAGCGTGAACCTATCCCAGAGGGCTGCGCCGGCGCCGGGCGTGTTCACCGTGCTGGAAAGAATTGGCAACACGCACAAGACGCCGCAGGCAAAGATAAAGGGAGCTAGCGTCGGCCAACGTTGTCCACCTCGCAGACACCAGAACCAAACGAGCAACCCGAGCGGCCACGCGAACGTAGCCACAACGGGATCGAGCCCGGTCAACATGCCGAAAACCAGAGCAGCCACCAGCCCCGAACGAGCGTCGCCGGGAATTCGTATCACACGTTCGCCAAGCCAAATGGCGGCCCCCATTCCTGCCACTGAAAGCGCATGCATTCCCGGCGCGACGAAGGCCGTGGCGACGAAGGGGCAAACGAGAACCACACCCACTCCGCCTAACGTCGAGAGCCGTTCGTGCAGACGATCGCGCTCGCGAACCCGCGCATGCGCGACCAGCGCCAGCTGTCCAACCGAGGTTTCGACGAGCCGGTGCAACAAAAAAACCGCGAGTCCCACGAGAATCAAAGCGACAAGTCGCAGCTTCACGGGCATCGAACCAACAGGAAGCAATCGAGCAATCCTCGCGAACACCATGGCGAGGGGTGCCCCTCGCGAGGGATCCAGACCATCGCCCGCACCGATTGCGTCGGAAAGCCAGTGCGCCTCCGTTGCGCTCGTGAATCCCAGTGGCAAACACATCACCAACAGAACCCCGTATCCCGCCAACAACGCGCGCCAAAACCAGGCGGGCAAACCCCCGCCGCCATCACCCGCTGGTGACGCCGTCCTGTCGCTGGACATGGCCATGCACCCATCGAACGCGAAACTGGGCCAGATGTCGAAAAACGCGTCGCGTTGCCTGCAATGAATGGATCTCAAATCGGGGGTGGCAAAACGCCCTGGCGTGGTAACTTCCCCCACCCCAGATGGTTGGTCACGGTCGCTACACAGTCATTCGCAAACTCGCGGATGGGGGCATGGCCGAAATATTTCTGGCCAAGCAGCAGGGCTCGCAGGGGTTCGAGAAGATTGTCGTATTAAAGCGCATCCACTCGGCACTCGTGGCAGATGAGCAATACCGCAACATGCTCATCGACGAGGCGCACATCTCGATGACGCTCTCGCACAACAACATCGTGCAGGTGTTGGACCTCGGCCAGGCCGGAGGGCGGTATTTTCTCGCCCTGGAGCTGGTCGATGGGTGGGATCTCGGTCGGCTCTTGCACCGGGCGTCCCTCGCGAACATCGCGTTGCCGACCTCGATCGCTCTTTACGTGGTGAGCCAGGTCTGTCGGGCACTCGAATACGCGCACAGTAAAACCGGCGAGAACGGCCGCCCACTCGGCATCGTGCACCGCGATGTTTCGCCGCAGAATGTGCTCGTTAGTGAGCAGGGAGAAGTAAAGCTTGCGGACTTCGGCATCGCGAAGGCCAAGCGCAAGCGTGACCAAACCGACAGCGGCGTCGTCAAGGGAAAGATCGCTTTCATGTCACCCGAGCAGGCTCTGGGCCGTGAGATTGATGCGCGATCGGACATCTACTCGGTCGGCACCTTGCTTTATATGTTGGCGACCGGACAGCGGCCCTTCGACGGGCCAACCGATCTGGAAATCCTCTTGCGGGTTCAAAAAGGCGACTACACCCCGCCCGATACGGTTCACACCGGATTGCACCCGCATGTGGCAACGGTCATTGGACGGGCAATGGCCTTCGACACCGCCAACCGATATCCGTCAGCCCATCACATGTTGGTTGATATCGAATCCGTCCTGCGTTCGAGTTTTGGCTCACCGGGGCAGACCGAACTTAAAGGATGGCTGGATCGCTTGAACCAGGTTGACGGTGAACCGCCCATCAGCCAATCGGCGCCACCACCCAACCGTACCACATCCGTGTTGCGATCAGCTTCTGAGTTTGAACTGGACGAGCCCGTCACCGATGGCCCACGGGCCGGAACGCAGGGAACCGGACGAAACACGCGCCCAACACTCAACGAACGCAGCGGCGTCGCCCATGACACCACGTCGTTGCAGGATCTGAGGGCATCTCAGTCGATACTTGCAGAAGAAGGCCCGCCCGCGATTCGCAACACACAGCAGGCGTCATCGAGTCGATTCATGGTGGCGGCCGTCGTCCTGACGATTGGCGCGGGACTCGGCGGTTATTTGTGGCTGTCATCGGGAAAGCCGCCTGAAACGACCCCCACGGCATCCGACAAACCCACCCCGACGCGGAAACGGCCCGCCCCGTCTCCAAAGATTCAGGCGTTGCCGTCAAGTGAGCCGGTGGCCGAGCCCGCGGCCGAGCCGGAACCTCCGGCTCCTGCACCGCGAGCTGCACCGGCACCGCGAGCCGCCCCGGCAACACGCGCGTCCCGGCCGGCCTCTGCAAGAAAATGGCGTCGTGGTGATGACGTGCCCGCATTGCTTGAGGGCGCGCCGGGCGAGCCTCCCGCGACGCCCGATCCCGCGACGCCCGATCCCGCGACGCCCGATCCCGCAGCGGAGAAAACACCGGAACCCGCACCGGCACCTGCTCCGCCCGAGAAACAAGCCATCGAAGATCCGTTCGCGGACCCATAAACGTGCGCCCCATTCCCCTGCTCTTCATGCTGCTCGCAGCCCTTGTGGTCGCCGGTCAGTACTTCCAAGAACGCCGACGCCTTTCGCGAATGGCGCAAATGCCCGCGACACAGGCACGTGCATTTCATGAGCAAAGTCGCAAAAAGAGCGATCGGATCATGCTTCTGGTCGCGGTGGTATTCGCGGCCGGTGCGGCAGGGACCGCAGGCTATGCTTATCTTTTGCAGCAGCAACCATAGGGAACAAGGATGTTAAGGGGCATCATTGTCGCTGCGTTGATTCTTGTGGTGGGCAACCAGTTGTCAGAGCGCGTGCGCCTTAAACAGGAAGAATTGATCCTGAACAACCTTCCTGAGCAGCAAGCCGTTGCGTATTACGATCACTTGCGCAAACGGGTTCGACGCACACGCATTTTGCGTGCGATCGTGCTTGCCTCCTTCATGGTGACCGCCATGGCCGTCAAGCGCATCATCTTGATGCGCAGTGGTACCCCGTGAAGCGGGCGATGAAAATCATTCGGGGGCGGAGCCGAATCGTGCAAGACATGGGTCGACCGTTGCGTGCACCGGCCGTTGCGCTCGGCAATTTTGACGGCGTTCACCGGGGTCATCTCGCGTTGTTGGAACTCGCGCGCACCCGCGCCGATGCGCATGACGGTGACGCGGGGGTCGTCACCTTCGATCCCCATCCGGCAATATTCTTTTCACCCAACCTTGCGCCGCCGCTCATCATGCCAATCGAGCGCCGCCTTGAGTTGTGCGCGCAGGCCGGAATGGATTTTGTTCTCATCGAACCCTTCAACAAACAAACAGCCAGCATGGAAGCGGAAGACTTTGTGAAAGAATTTCTGGCGCGTGATCTGGGCGCGCGCAATATTGTCGTCGGTCACGACTTCCATTTCGGCAAAGGCCGCCGCGGGGATCCCACCTTGCTTGCGACGCTCGGCGGCGTACTTGGCATTGATGTGGATGTCGTTTCCGCGGTGAGCGTGGGTGGTGTCCCCTGCTCTTCAACCAAGATTCGCGAGTTCTTGCTGGAAGGTCGGGTCGAGGGCGCGCGACTTTTGCTAGGACGACCCTTCGAGATGACCGGTCAGGTGATCGAGGGCGACAAGCGCGGCCGCACGATCGGATTCCCGACGGCCAATATGGTTCCTGAAGGTGATCTGATGCCGCGCACGGGTGTCTATTCGGCCTGGGCATACCTGTTGAATGAACAGGGTGATGCTGAAACGACGCGACATCCAGCGGCGGTAAACATCGGGACCAACCCGACTTTTGCCAGAACACAGATAGGAAACCCGCTTCGCGTTGAGGCTCACCTCATCGAATTTGTCGGTAATCTGTACGGCAAACGACTCCGGCTGGAGTTATTGTCTCGCTTGCGTGATGAACGTCGGTTCGATGATGTGGCCGATTTGACGGCACAAATTCGACGGGACGTGATCCACGCCAAGGAACACTGTAAATGAACCAGGAACTTTTCGAGACCGAGACCGTTGCCCGACTCCACGCCGATCAGGGCCGATCGGGAGAAGCCATCGCTATCTACCGCCGTTTGTGTGAGCGCCATGCAGCGCATCCGAATCGAGCCCGCTGGGAAAACCACATTCGGGACTTGATGGCTCGCATGGGTGATGACGGTTGGGTTCCTCTGGAACCGGAGGCGGTCGAAATTCCCGCTGCGCCAGGCGTCATCGCCGTATCGGGTAGGGATGCCGATGGTCGCACGCACGCCGTGATTGCGTGGGCCTTGCCGCCATCAGAGGGGCCGCCTTTGCTTGAGGTGTTGTTGGTGTCACGTGGTAACGAGGGCGTCGAGACTGAAACGCGCCGGGTGCCCCTGTCCGCGTCGTCTGGGCGGATCCGTCTGCACGCCGACAACCTTTTTGCAGCCATTGCCGCGGCCGGGCACCTCGATGAAACGGGTCAGCGTTTTGTTCCAATGGTTCGCTCGACCGCCCGCAGCTAGGCCGCATCCCTGAGCCAAACATGGTACGGTGCCACGGTTAATTTTTCCCCATAAACCAAACGTTCGATCTGGAGTCGCACATGTTCACCGGAGTCATCACCGCCCTCGTCACCCCGTTCCGCAACGGCACGCTCGACGAGGAATCTTTGCGCAAGTTGGTCGACGACCAGATTGCCAAGGGTGTGGATGGCCTTGTGCCCTGTGGAACGACTGGCGAGTCTCCGACCCTGGACGTGCAGGAGCACCTTCGCGTCATTCAGGTCGTGATTGAACAGACCAAGAAGCGCGTCCCCGTCATCGCGGGCACGGGTGCGAACGCCACAAGCGAAGCCATCGAGCTTTCCCTGGCTGCAAAGCGCGCAGGTGCCGATGGCATGCTGCAAGTCACCCCGTACTACAACCGTCCCACACAAGAGGGATTGTTCCGGCATTTCGAGGCAATCATCAAGGCCGCACCGTTGCCGACGGTGCTCTACAACGTTCCGGGACGCACCGGATGTGATCTCTTGCCCGAAACGCTGGAGCGTCTCTGCACCTTGCCCGAGGTCGTGGCCGTGAAAGAAGCCACGGGATCGATCCCGCGCGCACAACAGATCCTCGCTCGCACGGGCGATCGATTGATCGTGCTGTCGGGTGACGACGCAACTGCCTTCTCGCTTTACGGACTTGGCGCACGCGGCTGCATTTCGGTCGTGTCCAACGTGGCACCCGCGTTGATGTCCGCAATGTGGGATGCCGCATCGGCGGGCAACTGGCCCGAGGCCCGCAAACTGCACTACAAGTTGCTTGCATTGCACGATGGACTCTTCGTCGAGGCCAATCCGATCCCGGTCAAGGCGGCACTCGCCATGATGGGACAAATCGGCGAGGAGATCCGTCTGCCACTGACCCCGCTGTCTGAAAAATTCAAGGCGCCTCTGCACAAGATCCTGGCTGACCTCAACTTCGTGTAATACAAATCACCATGAGCCAAAAATTGAAGATTGGTGTCTTTGGTGCGGCTGGAAAAATGGGACGCGCCATCGTGCGCGTCATCGCGGAAACGCCGGGCACAGGCCTTGGTGGTGCTGTCGAGGGACCCAAAAATCCGACGCTCGGCCAAGATGCGGGTGTCCTTGCGGGTGTTGCCAGCCTTGGCGTTCCGGTCACAAGCGAACGCCCCGGCGCAGCTGCGTCCGCGGCGTGGATCGATTTTTCGCTGCCCGAGGTGACCGTGGCCAACGCGGAGGCAGCGGCCCTGGCCGGCGTGGCGTTTGTTGCTGGCACGACGGGTCTGTCCGATTCGCAAAAAGCCAAGCTTGCCGAGGCAGCGAAGAAGATCCCCCTCGTGTTTTCACCGAACATGTCCATCGGAGTCAACGTTCTTCTTGAGCTGGTCACGCGTGCCACGGTTGCCCTGGGAACGGACTACGACATCGACATCGTCGAGGCACACCACCGCATGAAGCGCGACGCCCCGTCGGGAACCGCTTTGCGTTTGGCGGAAGCAGTGGCTCAAGGCCGCAACAAACCTCTTTCCGAGATCGCGTGTTATTCGCGCCATGGTGAGATCGGCGCGCGCCCTCCGGGTGAACTTGGCATTCAAACACTGCGCGGCGGTGACGTCGTGGGCGATCACACCGTCTTCTTCTTCGGTCAAGGCGAACGCATCGAAATCACCCACCGTGCTTCCTCACGCGATACCTTCGCGCGCGGCGCAGTTCGCGCGGCCATCTGGGCCGCCGGCCGAGCGCCGGGCCTTTACGACATGCGAGACGTTCTGGGACTGCGATGACCGAAGCCCGTCGCATTGGCCTCTTCGTGCCGTGCTACGTCGATCAACTGTACCCCGACGTCGCGATGGCCACGCTTGAGGTACTGGAGAAGCTAGGACTATCTGTCGAGTTTCCGGCGCAGCAAACTTGCTGCGGGCAGCCCATGGCCAATACCGGATGCGATGGACAGGCGGAACCCCTCGCCCGTCGGATGGTGTCGCTGTTCGCGAACTACGATCACATCGTTTGTCCCTCCGGCAGTTGTGTCGCGATGGTTCGTCACCACTACAAGCATTTTTTCGGCGACGACCACGCCGCCTACCAGCACGTTCGCAAGAACACGTTTGAACTGACCGAATACTTGACGGACGTGTTGAAGGTCGAGCGCATCGAGGGTCGATTCCCGCACCGGGTTGGCTTGCATTCAAGTTGCCACGGCCTGCGCGAATTGCGACTCGGTCATGCAAGCGAGCTTGGTCGTGGGGACAAAACGCACGATCGCGCACGTCACCTGCTTGCGGGCCTGCAAGACATCACGCTCGTGGATCTCTCCCGTCCCGACGAATGCTGCGGATTCGGTGGTACATTTGCCGTGGCCGAGGATGCCGTTTCCACGATGATGGGTTGTGATCGCATCGCCGACCACGAGCGGGCGGGCGCCGAGATCATCACCGCTGGCGATATGTCCTGTCTGATGCACATGGAAGGACTCATCGGCCGACAGAAAAAGCCGATTCGGATCATGCACATCGCGGAGATCCTGGCGGGACGACCGGTGCCCACCGGGGGGTCACAGTGAGCGAGGGGACGACAACCGGCGCTGACCACCCGCAACGCGCCACCGCCTTCATCAAGGACCACTCTCGGGCGCAGTGGCACGACCAGGCGCTGTGGTTTATTCGCACGAAACGCGATCGTGCGATCGATCTCGTCCCCGAGTGGCAAACCCTGCGAGAAACCGCGGCAGCCATCAAGGCCCACACCGTCGCCCGCCTTCCCGAGTACCTGGAGCAATTCGAGGCCAACGCGACTGCCGCAGGCGCGACTGTCCACTGGGCGCGCAATGCCGATGAGCACAATCGGATCGTGCTGCAATTGCTGCAAAAGCACAGCATCAAACGCATCGTCAAGTCCAAGTCGATGCTGACCGAGGAATGCCATCTTAACCCCTTCCTTGAACAACACGGCATCGAGGTTACCGATACGGATCTCGGCGAACGCATTGTACAGTTTCGCAACGAACCGCCGAGCCACATCGTCTTGCCCGCGATCCACCTAAAAAAAGAGGATGTCGGTGACACGTTTGCTGAGCACCTTGGCACGCCGAAGGGCCTATCCGACCCGCAGCAACTGACCGAGGCCGCGCGTCTTCACCTGCGCGAGAAGTTTATGCAGGCCGAGGCCGGGATTACCGGCGTCAATTTTGCCATCGCAGAAAGCGGCGGTATCGTGGTGTGCACCAACGAGGGCAACGCCGATCTCGGCTGTTCGCTGCCGCGCCTTCATATCGCCTGCATGGGAATCGAAAAGCTGATCCCACGCGTGGCCGATCTCGGCGTGTTCACCCGCTTGCTTGCGCGATCGGCGACGGGACAACCGGTCACAACCTACACCTCACACTTTCAAGGCCCGCAGGCCGGTGGCGAGCTGCACATCGTGATGGTGGACAACGGCCGCAGCCAGATCCGCGCGAGCGATGACTACCGACGCTCGCTCAACTGTATTCGCTGTGGCGCGTGCATGAACACCTGCCCCGTGTACCGACGCAGCGGAGGTCACAGCTATGGCAGTACGATTCCCGGTCCCATCGGTTCGATCCTTTCACCTTCAAGCGACCCGTCGGCCCATCGTTCATTGCCTTTCGCCTGCACCCTGTGTGGATCGTGCACCGACGTTTGCCCCGTGCAGATCGATCTGCACCACCAGCTCCTGACCTGGCGAAAAGATCTGGCGTCTCAGGGTTTTGTCGCCTGGACCAAACGATTATCGATGGTCATCGCATCGTTTGTCATGGCACGGCCATGGCTATACACGTTCGCGGGAACCTGGGGCAAAAGACTCGGACGCTGGTTGCCGCGTGCCTTGTTGATGAAGGGACCCGCAGCGTGGATGAATCCCTGGGTTCGTTCCCGCGAATTGCCGCCGCTGCCCGCCGAAAGTTTCCGGGGGCTGATGAAAAAGCGGAACAAGCGATGAGCGCGCGCGACGAAATCCTGATGAGCTTGCGCAAACGCAATCTGGCAGTGCCCGAATTGCCACACCTCGACGCCGCATGGATTCGCTTTGACAACCCGACCGAACAATTTGTAACGATGTGCACGGCGGTCGGGGGAACCGTAATACGGGTTTCCGATCGAAAAAGCGTCGGGTCGACCATCGCCGCCGTGCCGGTCATGAAAAACGCCAAACGCATTTGCAGTTTTGCGCCCGAACTTTACACCGGCAACGTAGACATGGCGCTTGTCACAGATCCACACGATCTTGAAACTCTGGACGTGACGGTGGCCGAGGCAAAGCTTGGCGTGGCGGAAAACGGTGCTTTGTGGTTCGACAGCACCTTTGTCTCGCACCGGACCGCGCTGTTCATCGCGCAGCACGTGGTGTTCGTGGTTGCGGCCGAATCGCTTGTCCACACCATGCACGAGGCGTATGCGCGTATGACGCCACCACGGCCTGGCTACGGTGTCTTTGTCGCCGGTCCCTCGAAGACCGCGGACATCGAACAGTCGCTCGTGATTGGCGCCCACGGCGCCCGTTCGGCGAACGTGCTCGTCGTTGGCTAAATCTCGCGGGCGGAGTACCGACCGCGCTCGTCTCGACTTACCCCGCAGATGGCAACGTCGGGATCGTGGGTGAAGAAAAGCCGCCCGTCGCGACGGACCAAATCGTTGAGCAATGATTTTTTCTCGTCGATCAAAAGTTCGGGATAACGATCGTATCCCATCGTCACGGGCAAATGGATCCACGGACGGCCGGGAATCAAATCAGAAACAAAAACCACCGGATGTTCATCGGTGGCAATCTCTGTCACCAGCAGTCCGGGCGTATGACCGTTGCTTAAATGAAAACGATAACCCTCTCCGAGCAGCTCGGAACGGTCGGCCGATTCGACATGCAAGCGGCCACATCCCTGCAATAGCTCGGTGAGACGTGGAATAAACGAAGCCTTGTCGCGAGGATGTGGATTTCGCGCCCGTTGCCAGGCCGCCAGACTGACCACAAATTTTGCTTTAGGAAACACCAACTCGGAGGGTTGCTCCTCGTTGTGCGCCGTCAACAATCCACCGGCATGGTCAAAATGAAGATGCGACAACACCACCACGTCGATATCAGCGGGCGCAACACCCACCTTCGCAAGGCTGTCCAACAAAACGTGTTCCGGTTCCACGACGCCGTAGCGTTCGCGAAACTTCGGCTCAAAAAAAGCACCAATGCCCGCCTCGAACAAGATGTTGCGATTGCCTTCGCGAACCAGCAAACATCGACACGCGAGTGGAATCCGGTTCAGCTCATCGGGTGGCGCCCAATCCGACCACAACGGACGCGGGACGTTGCCAAACATGGCGCCCCCATCCAGGCGTTGAGTGTTGCCGGTCAGAGGTATCAGGGTACGCATGGCTTTAAACCGACCAAACCGTCCTACCTCGAATTGTGGCGCCCGGGAAGGGAAACTGTCTGAGAAGACAAAAGCCGGGTACAAAGGAGGTACCCAAATCGAAGCGTCATGGCCCGAACACAAAAAAACCGCAATGCGGCAGCCCCGGATACCGAGTTCGCGAAGCTGCCAACCGAGGCGGAAAATGCCCGTTCAACCTACCTCGACACCATGTCGGCCTCCGACATCGTCAAGCTCATGGTTGACGAGGAAGGCCAAACGCTCAAGGCCGTGAAAGCCGCGAGCGAAGAAATCGCAAGGGGTGCACGCCTGATCGCCGATAAGCTGGCCGCAGGCGGTCGCCTCGTCTACATCGGAGCCGGGACGTCAGGTCGACTGGGCGTTCTTGATGCGACCGAATGTGTTCCCACCTTTGGCGTGCCGGTCTCGCTCGTCAATGGCATCATCGCGGGTGGTCCATCGGCGTTGACCCGTTCCGTCGAGGGTGCCGAAGACGATCGGCGCGAGGCGGAACAACGCATGCGACGCCTGGCCGTTGGACCCGATGACGTTGTTTGTTGCATTGCCGCGTCCGGTGTCACCCCCTTTGTTCATGGTGCTCTCGAATACGCACACCTGCGCAAGAGTGCAACATTGTTTGTTACCTGTGGACGCGCGGCAACTTACGACGATGGATCACCCATTGCAGACGTGGTGATTGAACTTGAGACTGGCCCCGAGGTCATCGCAGGGTCCACCCGGCTGAAGGCTGGAACCGCGACGAAGATAGTGTTGAACGCACTTTCCACGACCGCATTCGTACTACTTGGCAAGACCTATGGCGGCATGATGGTGGATGTGCGACCCACCAACGCCAAACTATGGGCACGTGCAACGCGAATCGTGCAACGGCTGTCGAATCTGGATGAGGACGCTGCCCTTGAGCTCATCAAGAAAGCAGGCGGCCGTGCCAAGGTCGCGCTCGTGATGCACCACCGCCGCGTCACGGTGGCAAAAGCCCGCGAGTTGCTAATCCAACATCGCGGATCTTTGCGTGCCATCGTCGGCGACATCAAGATGGTCTAGCCGGCTTTAGCGGCGATTATCCCTGGAAGTACAGGTATCCAAAGATAATGCAGGCCATGATGAATGCCGAGGCCGCCACTTCGCGTTTGCCCCAGCTTGCCCGCGTGGCAGCTTTGTCTTCCGGCGTCTGAGTCCCGAATGTCAGGCTCTTGATGGAGGCGGGATCCGGCGCGTCACCGGCGTAGCTCACCGCGACCATGACGATGGCCGAAATGATCGTGATGAGGATGCTGAAATACTGGAAGTTGATGTTGGCAACGATCCAGAAAAACGAGCCCGGTTCGTAGCTGAACTTTGGGTCGAGCGTAATGGGCGTATCAACCGCCATACGGAACGCACCGACCATGAAGCCGATGATCATCGCCCACAAACACCCCTTGGCGTTGAGGCGCTTCCAAAACACTCCAAAGAAAAAGACCACGAAGATGGGGGGCGCGAGATAACCCTGAACTGCCTGCAGGTAGTTGTAAAGGCTGTGAGCCCCCTTGACGACGGGAATCCACGCCATGGCAACCACAACCAAAACTGCGGTGGCGATTCGTCCCACACGGACGATTTGGTGCTGCGTCGCCTTCGGGCGCCATTTCTCGTAGATGTCGACCGTGAACAGGGTCGAGCAGGCGTTGAACACACCCGCCAGCGAGCCCATCAGCGCCGACAACAAACCGGCCACGACGAGGCCACGCAAACCGGGTGGCAAAAGATGCTGTACAAGCAGCGGAAAGGCAGCCTGAGAGGAAGCGGTCGCCTTGCCCGTGGCCGGATCGTAAACCTCGGCGAGGCCCGGGATCTTGCCGCTTTTGGCAAGCGCAAAACAAATGAGGCCTGGAATGATGAAAAGGTAAACCGGGAATAACTTCAGGAATGCCGCGAAGATGCTGCCGCGACGGGCGGTCTTTTCGTCGGGTGCACCCAGCGCGCGTTGCACGATGTACTGATCCGTACACCAGTACCAAAGTCCGATGACCGGTGCGCAGATCGCCATGCCCAACCACGGATACTCGTTGTTGAAATACCACGCTTGCTTGACGAGCTGACCGGATGCCGCGCGTTCAACGACGGGAGCCCAGGTGCTTTCCACTCCCACCGGGGTCAAGGGCTTCCACAGGTTGAACATTTCCGGACCGCACAACGCCTTCAACTCGGCCCAACCGCCAAGTTGAATAAGTCCGTAGACCGTCAACATCGTCGAGCCCGCAATCAGAATTACAACCTGCACGGCATCGTTGTAGGCAACGGCGCGCATACCGCCCAACATTGTGTAAAGGCCGGTCAAAACTATGACCAGTACCGAGCCGATCCAGAAGCTGTCGATGACGTTGCCCCCTCCGAAATCGATCTGCATCTCGGGCAACAGAGTTCCGAACACAACACCGCCCGCAAAGATCCCGACCGCAATCTTCGAGATGACGAACGTCAACAGCGAGACAATCGACAAAACGTAACGCGAATGGGTCGAGAAGCGGCGCTCGAGAAACTCGGGCATGGTGAAGACCATCGACCGCGCGTAAAACGGGACGAAGACCCACGCGAGAACCAGCAAACACCATGCGTGCAATTCGTAGTGCGCCAGCGCCACACCATCCTTGGCACCCGACCCCGCTAGACCGACGATGTGTTCCGAACCCACGTTGGAGGCAAAGATCGATGCGCCGACGATCCACCAGCTCAGGTTTCGACCGGCGAGAAAGTAGTCAGTCGCCGTGTCCTTGCCGCGCCGGACGACCCACCAGGCGACGCCGCCGAGGATCGAAAAATAAAGGGCAATCATCGCCCAGTCGATGCCCGTCAGGGTGGTGGTTGAAGCCGGGCTGGCGGCGAGTATCGATGTGGCAAGGTGCATGGTGGCTCCGCTTGAAAAGGGCGGCGACAGTATCACCCCTGCATCGGCTGTAAAATACCTGCCGATTTGATGCCACAAATCGCCGGAATTTTACGCTGAAACGGCGCAACAAGAACCCCCAACGCCAGCGCCGAAACCTCAGCCCTTCTTCTTCAGCGCTATCAAGATAACCGGCAACGCAATGATGGCCGATAGCAGACACGCCACCTCACCGAGGACCGCCATCATGCCAAATCCCCGCAGGGCCTGCGTCTGGGCGGCCAGCAACGAGCCGTACCCCAGAATCGTCGTCCACGAACACAGCGCCACCGCGCCACCCGTGGAAGAAACGGCCGCAACCACGTCCCCGCCTTGACGATAGCGGGCCATCACATTGAGCGCGTATTCCGAACCAATACCGAAGGTAATCGGCAATGCGATAAAATTCAGGAAGGTAATCAAAACCCCTGCCGCCCCCGCAGCACCAACCATCCAAACGACGCCGATCAACAGGGAAACCGCAGAGATCAACCCCGCAGAGATCGGACGCATTACGATCAGCGTAAGTAACAAGACCGCCACCAGCGAAACCACCGTCGCAATGGGACCATCGCGCAGGATCGAGCGGATCATCGCCCCGAAAACGACGGCCGAACCGGCGGTGTCGATAACTTTGTTCTTCTCCTTGAGTTCGACGTGTTGAATGACCGCAGCCATCTCAAGCAAACGTTTTCCGTTCCAGACGGAGAACCCGTGCTCGGGCGGATAAACCAGCACCACATTGCCAATGCGCCCATCAATTTCCGTGAAGGGACGACGCGCAAGCCAGGGGAGATCCTTGCCCTCGAGCACTTTCAAATCGTCGGGGGGATCAATGCGAACGATCTTTTTTCGTTCCGCCTCGTCGAGATGCTCCATTGACCTGTCGTGAACCAACTTTTCAATCTCGGCGATGATCGCAAGCTTGCCCTGTTGCTCGGCCGCATCACCCGGCAACACGTCGAATAGCGTGACGATCTGACCTATTGATTCGGCCGCACCCCGTTCCGCATCCTGGCGACGAATCGCGGCCTTCAGAGGCTGAACTTCGTCGAGGGAGTCAGCAAGCACGATGGTGGGATTCGGCCAGCGCCCGAACATATCGTCAAGGCTTTCATTGAACTCCTTGCGCTCCTCGCTGTCTTCAAGGCGTACGTTCAGGTTCCTGAAATTGTACTCGAAGGGGGCATCCAGAAAGTGCGTTGCCCCGACGATGCTGGCGATCGTGACCGCCACCGTCACCCCCAAAACAAGGCGGTGCCGGCGTGCAACGAAACGTCCCACGAACGCAATGTTAAATGGCGCCCGCGTGGTGGCAGCGGCTGACGAACGCCTATCCATAATCACCAACATCGCGGGCAACATTGTGAAGTTGGCCACCCAGCAAAACACCACGCCGACGGCACCCATCACGCCAAATTGCGAAAAACCACGGAAGCTGGTCAGAACCAACGACAGATAAGCAACCGAAGCACAGGCGGCGGCCAGCAGCGTCCCCTTGAGCACACTGGCGATGCCTATCGACATCGCGTCGAGGTAGCTTTTGCCTTCCGCCCTCAACTCCTCATAACGGGCCATCAAGACGATGCCGTAGTTGATGCCATTGCCGACGATGATCGATCCCAAAAAGGCGGTGGATTGATTCAGATATCCGAAGGTCATGCCCGCCACACCAAAGGCCATGACCGTCCCGAGCACGGCGGGAGCACCGATGATCGGAATCGCGCGGAAACGCCTGAAAAACAGGCCGATTGAGATTGCAACCAGTACCAAACAAGTCAGGGTGACCCAAAGGATGTCGCTCTCGACCGCATGCCTACTGCGAATCGCGTTGACGATGGGACCCGTCACGTCGACGGTCATATCGGGATGGGTTTTCTCGAGGTCGGCGACAAAGCCAAGCGCCGCGCGATAGAGCGTTTCACCTCCGCGTTCCGCAAACATCCCGCCCGGGGGCAACGCGACGACCCAAAGGAATTCCCCGTTCTTGGATGAGAAGTCCCCGCCCGGAAAGCGCCCTCCCAGTCGATCCTTCTGACCTTCCATTCGTGACTCGAATGCCTTGTCGTCTTCCTCGTCTGATCCAAAATCAACGAAGGCCGGGTTCTTGCGCTTGACGATCTCGCGGCGCAATCGATCGCGAATCTCTCCAAGATCCTCGGTGGCCAGATAAAGTAGCTTGTTGTGCTCGAAAAAATCGCGCAGGTCGCGCACGTTGTAAGTCGCGTACTCGGAGATTTCTTTGGGCAGCGTGCGTAGCTTCGCCGTCAGCGACTCCGCATAGCGAAAGTTCGCGTCCTTGTCTGGTGATCGAATTCCAATCGTCAGCAGCGAGATGCTACCGGTACGCTTCTGCGTTTTTAGCAACGCCACGACACCCGGATCGTCCGTGGGCAACAGCTCGTGGAACGCAGTGCGCAGTTCCAACCGGAACATGAACAATC
>JAYUPZ010000176.1:0-4523 GCA_043759805.1 Myxococcales bacterium
CCAATGCCAGTAGAACTTGCGCTGCACGCCTGGCTCCGAACAAACCGCATTGCATTTCACACAACGCGACGGAAGGGATATCCCCTCTCGCAATACAACCAAAATTGAACCTTCCGCCCAGGCACCACTTGATGTCGGCGCCTCGAACCGTGACTCGGTGTCGACCTTGGGAGGGGCAAAGGGATTCAGATCGCCAGAATTTTGGTCCACACCATAGAAACTATAGGAGAGTTGGATTCGACTCAACCGACGGTGATATGCTTTGCGCTTGCGCGCGATGCTGAGCTTCGTACCACGGCTGGTCGTCGTCACCTTCACTCTCGGAACGGCGGTGGCGTCGGCCGGTGAACGCTCGCCGCCGCCACCAAACATTCTGAAGGTGGACCCCATCCTCGATGGAGCCGTCACTGCCGCTGCACTGTCTGCGTCAGCGCTCTTTCCGCTGCTACGAGTGGATACGACCACGCGTTGGCAGACCCAGCTGTTACCCTTTGACGACGATCTAAAGGGTCGTCTTTCAACCCGGGACGCGCGTATATCGGACTACATGGTGGGCAGCGAGGTGGCCTTGCCCATCGCCCTGCTGAGTTCGCAGGGGCTAACAACCGATACGGCCCGATACGTCCTTGTGTACGGAGAAACCTTGTCGCTGTCGATCCTACTCAGCGGCATCGTGAAATACGCTGTTGCCCGACCTCGGCCCTACGTGTACAGCGCTGACGCCGGCAACCAGCAATACGCAAACGACCAGGGCAAGGACTCGCACCTATCCTTTTACTCCGGACATTCCAGTACCGCCTTTGCCACCTCCGTCAGCGGCGCCATCCTATTCGCACAGCGTACAGAGAACAACGTGGCTCGTACCGCTGTTTGGACGACCAGCCTTGCGTTGGCCAGCGCCACTGCCATGTTGCGTACCACAGCAGGTAAACATTTCTACAGCGACGTACTCGTCGGAAGTACCGTTGGTACAACCATCGGATGGGGCATCCCCCGCTTGCACGGAGCCCGGGTGAAGCTCAGCACAAGCGAATGGGTCGCGATCGTGGCCGCCCCCATACTGGGGATAGTGGTGGCGTCGCTCGTTGCGGAAACACAGCACCCGAACCCGAGCCAGTAGATTCGAATAACGTATTGATGCGATATCAAGAACGCATCATTCTAGACAGACGATCAAGACGCCCTCCCCGGCCATTCCGGGCCTCGGGTTGGCATGAAAGATGCTGAAGCGGACACCCATGTCGCAAGCCTCACGCATCGTCGCCACCCTGTTCATTCTCGGCGCCACCAGCGTCGCCTGGTGGGTGTTGGGTTCCATCACAGACAAACGAGAAAACACAACCGAGGGCGGCCTCGGAGCAGAAGTCGATTCACTATGGGGTGCCGAACAAACACAGAAGCCGCCTGATTTACATTTTCGATGGCAAACCGTGCGTCGCGAACTCACCGAGCGCACAGAGGGCAAAAAGCAAATCAAAGAGTGGCGCACCGTGGCCGACAACTTCGACAAAGGTGTTACCCCGCAGCAAAGTCAATTATCGGCAAACCTCGGATCCGACCTGCGCCGCAAGGGGTTGCGCTGGTATTCTCTCTACCGGGTAGAGTTCCAGGGAAACTGGAGCTACAAACACGCAGAATCCACCGATGGATTCCTCGATATTCGTTTCGCCTTTCCAGATCCGAATGGAATGTACGACGATTTTCATTTTGTCGTGGATGGGATCGACCACGCCCCCACACTGATCCCGAGCGAAGGCATTGTCTCGCTATCCGTTCCTGTCGCAATTGAGCAGTCGCTTGCCATTGCGATCTCTTACAAGAGTCGGGGACGTGACCGATGGACCTTTGCGCCCGGGCAAGGCGTCACACTGATTCGAGATTTTCACCTTTCGGTCACAACCGACTTTGATGATCTCGACTTTCCCGCGGACGGTATGTCGCCCTCGAAAAAACAACGTTTTGGCTCCGGTTGGAAACTCGACTGGAACTTCACGAATACCATCAGCGGGCGGTCGCTCGCAGTTGTAACACCCCAACGACGCCAGCCTGGTGAACTGGCCGCGGAACTCTCCAACTCGGCGCCGATTTCTTTGATGTTCTTTTTTGGCGTGATGTTCGTGCTCTCCCTGTTACGCAACATCGACATTCACCCCGTCAATTACATGATGCTGGCGGCAGCTTTCTTCGCGTTTCACCTGCTTTTTGCCTACACCGCCGATCGGTTGCCGGTCGAAACCGCTTTTGTCCTTGCGAGCACTGTCAGCGTATTTCTGGTCGTGTCGTATTTGCGCCTTGTGATTTCGGCACGTTTCGCCTTTATCGAAGCGGCGATCGCACAACTTGTCTACCTCGTTGGATTCTCGCTGGCGCATTTTTGGAAAGGTTTCACGGGCCTGACCGTGACGGCCCTGGCAATCGCAACACTGTTCCTGGTTATGCAGGTGACTGGGCGCATCCGGTGGTCTCTGGTATTCGCGCGCTCGAAAGATTCGGGCAACCCCGCCAAGGGTTAAGGGCCACGATCGGCCTCCTTTACAAAGGCTGCAACAAACGGAGTCGCTGGTTGCGCAACAAGCTCACTCCAGCTCCCCGTTTGGGTGATCCGTCCTGACTCGAGAACGGCGATGCGATCGCCAAGTACACGCGCATCGGCGGCATCGTGAGTCACGAGTACCGTCGGCATGCCCAACTTTCGCAGGTATCCGGACAGGAACTGTCGAACCTCCTGTCGGGCGGAGACATCGAGGGCTGCAAGGGGCTCATCAAGAAGCAAGGCCCGAGGGTTGACCGACAACGCACGCGCAAGCGCAACCCGTTGTTTCTCGCCGCCTGATAGTTGTCGAGGGAAACGCTCGGATAACGCCTGTAGCCCGAGGCCGTGCAGGTACGAATCGACCTGTGTCGCGTCCCGAACGACGTTGGCGCTTTCAAGCGCAAACTCGATATTACCCCGCACGTTCAGATGCGGGAAAAGGGCGTAGTTTTGTGGTACAAATCCAAGCCGTCTATCTTCGACCGGCGATTCGATTCCAGCGCCGGCATCCGCCAGAACCGTCGTTCCTACAACGATTCGTCCCCTTTTGAGAGGGAGAACACCAAGCAACGCCTCAAGCAAACTGCTCTTGCCTGCCCCGTTGGGCCCCGCCACGACCAGTGTTCCGGGACCGGTGTCGATAAAGACATCAAGGTCAAGAGACCCAATGCGCAAGCCGATATCTGCCACCAAACTCACGAACGCACCTCCGCTCCGACTTGTCTGCGACGAAAACCAAATCGCACGGAAATCAAAAGCACAAATGCCACGATGACCAACACCACCGAAAGCGCCTGCGCCGCGCGGACATCGGATTCGAGCGCGGTGTAAATCGCGAGCGGCAAGGTCTGGGTCCTGCCCTGCAAATTACCGGCAAACATCAATGTTGCGCCGAACTCGCCGAGGGCGCGCGCCCAGCTCATCGCAGCACCGGCGGCAATGCCCGGCGCCGCAAGGGGCAACGCCACTTTTAAAAAGACGCGAAACGGGTTGGCACCGAAGGTACGTGCGACCACGACAAGCTGCGGATCGATCCCGCGAAAAGCCGACGTTGCAGCCTGCACGTAAAATGGAGCCGAAACGAACACCTCGGCCATCACGACCGCTGCCGTTGTAAAAGCCACAGACCAGCCACCAGGGAATAAATAGCCGCCGAGGACACTGCGTCGACCGAAGGCGAGGAGTAGAGCGAAACCTGCAACTGCAGGTGGAACCACGATTGGCAATTGAAGCGCCGTTTCGATCGCGCGCGCGATACGACCTTGTGACCGAGAAAGCGCAAAGGCAAGCGGCGTACCGAAGCACAAAACGACTGCAAGGCTCAGTGATGTCGTCATCAAACTGAGACGCATTGCGGACCACACGAGCGGATGCGAAAGCCCGACACGCAGATCATCGAGAGACGTACCCAGCAGAAGTGCCGCGAATGGCAACGCCAGAAAAGCAACCAATAGCGCGCCGATTCCCGCCAACACCCAATGTTGAAAGCGCAAATGGCTGTGCGTCATGGCGTCCCTCCGGGCGAACGGAAACTGGCCACGTTCAAGGCGCGTTGTCCGCCGTCAGACAATTCGTACGCGATAGGGTCGCGCGCAATTGGGGTGTATGTGGACGCCTGCGCTTTCCAGGGAACTGGGGCAGCCATTGGGGGATCTGTTTACACCAGGGGTCGTTTTCCTGCCATCTGTCGGTCGAATGGCCGACTTCCTGATTGCTCGAATCGCCACTAGCCTGGAATCAATAATGCATTGCCCAGGCGTTTCAAGACTTGCAGTACCCGGCGTCCACCTCTTGTTAATTGGGCTTCTGGCCGTTAACAGTTGTGGTGGTGGCTCAACCAGCTCGACCAACGAAGGCCAGGGTGGTGTCTCCGCGGCCGGGGGCGCGGGCGGGTCCGCGGAAACAGGTGACAGCGACAATGGCGCCGACACTGGAGGATCGTCAGGTGCTGGCGCCGTAAGCAACTCGACCGGGTTCGGCGGAAACGAGG
>JAYUPZ010000177.1:0-4521 GCA_043759805.1 Myxococcales bacterium
AATTCTCTGACGGATGCCCCGTATTCCTCGGCAACAACATGGTGACGAGCGCAGGATTGGTTCGCAGGATGCGTTGTTGTTCGTCGAGCAGGAGCACACCCTCCTCCATGCGGTCCAAGATGTGACCGACTAGATCGCGCTCGCGCCGCAGTTCGGTCAGCGTTCGCGACAGATTCTCGCTCAACTCATCGATCGCGCGCGCGACGGGGGCCAAATATTCGGGGGTGATTGTGGTTGCGTGAACCGAAAGATCACCACGCGATAGTCGTTGGGCCACACTCACGATCGGCGCAACCGAGCGGGTTAACGCCTTTGGCAGGATCCATGCGGCAACGGCTGCGCCCATCACGCCTATCAACAGCGCCGTGACAGCGGAGGCTCCGCCTAACAACGCCGGCACGGTAGCCGCAATCAGCACGATGGCAAAGATCCGAGGCCGCATGGCTGTGATGTCTCGGCCGCATCATAGCAGGGGCGTCGTCGAACGGATCAACGGAGAGGTGCGGCGCGATAGGCTTCGGCCAGCAGTTCCACCGGGTGTACAACGCGAATGTTGACGCCTTCGGCTCGCGCCGTTGCTGCGATCTGCAACAGGCAACCAGGATTACCGGTGGCCACAACGTCGGCACGGCTCGACTTGATGTGATCGATCTTCCGTCGTGACACTTGCGAGGCAAGTTCGGGCTGCAAAATCGCATAGACGCCAGCACTGCCACAACAGGCGTCTGCGGCCTCGAGAGGCACGCGCTCGAAAGCGGGCAAGGCGTCGAGGACGGCCCTCGGAGCGCTGGAAATTTTTTGGGCATGGAGGAGGTGACAGGGTTCGTCATAGACGAGGCGTAGTCTGGGGATTGCAACCATCGATGCCGCGGGTTTCTCGAATCCGATCTCAACGAGAAATTCGCAAACATCCCGAATGGCTCCGCCAAACTTTCCAGCCTGCGTCTCTCCCTCGAGAAGTCCGCCGTAGTGGCGCAATTCGGCGCTGCACCCTGCTGCATTGGAGATGATGCGATCGTGCCCGACAAAACTCTCGACGTTTCGCCTGGCGAGTTCCTTCGCATGAACATATTCCCCGTTGTGCAGGTGAAGTGCACCACAGCATCCTTCGTCGGGCAAAACTTCAACCTCGCACCCGTTTCGCGTGAGCACTTCGACGGTGGCCTGGTTGACGCTCGCGAACATTTGGTCGGCGATGCATCCAGTGAAGAGCGCAACCCGATGTCTTGTTTCCCCTTGCGACGGAAAAACCAAAGTCCCCGTCTTCGGATCGCGCCGGTGTGATGCGTTTTGCCGAAACGAACGACGCGGGAGAATGGGCGCCGATGCCACCGCTGCTTTCAGCCTCCGGGGAAGCAATCCCAACCGAGACAGCAACCGTCCGATGTGGACAAGGCCGAGGGTTTGACCCAACCACAACGCTCCGAAAATCAGTGCCTGTGCGGAGCGTTTGGGCAGCAAATGTTTGAAGAAAAAGGAACGAAGCAGTCGTTGTGGCAACGAAAGCATTTGCATTGGGGCGAGCGCTGCTCGCGTGTGTTCGAGTATGTTGCCGTATTGCACACCCGACGGACAGGCCGTCTCGCAGGCTCGACAATCCAGACACTGGTCGAGATGCTGGATAACGGTTGGCGTCGGTTCTAGGCGGCCCGTGAAAATTCCCTTCATGAGGTAGATGCGCCCTCGGGGCGAATCCATCTCGACGCGCAGCTCGCGATAGGTTGGACAGGCTTCGAGACAAAGCCCGCAGTGAACGCAGGCCGACATCTTCTCAAACGAGGGTGCCAAACTCGTGTCGATCGCCTTCGGAAGGCGGATGGGAATGAGAGAGCTCAAAATGGCTCCTTTCCCGGATTGAATATGCCGCGCGGATCGAATGCATTTTTGACCGAGCGAAACAGCTGTGTCTGGAAACCGTGTTTCGGATCGGCCGAGAACCAGGGCAGATCGTCTCGGTTCGGCAAGTCGACGGGTGCCGATTCCGCCACGCAATAGCCCGCATGCGGTGCGTGTTTGTCGAAATGCTGCGCCAGGAACGAATGCGCGGATTCAACGCTCGTCCCTTCTGGCATCGCGATTCGAGCGATGTTCGAGCCGAGCGAAGCGGCACACTCGACGCCTTCGGAAATCAGCAACTGGGAAATACGCTCTGACAAGGCTGCGGGCAGTGCTCCCAGACGAAATACGATTCGTTGTCGCCAGCCTTCAGGAACGTCCGCAACAATTTGCCATCCTCGATTCGCATCCGCGCCGTCGAGCCAATCCGCAGTCAATGATTCTTCGCGTAGAAGCCTCACCAAATCGGACTCGTGTCGCGCGACCGAGGCAGGATTACCAGCCACGCCCACGAAGGCAACCGCACGAGCGTTCTTGATGTCGCCAACCGCAGTGCAACGGCGGACAAGCGCTGTTCCGCCCAATAACTCAAGCGCCGTCGGTTGCAATTTGGTGCCATGCACACGCATGAGGAACTGAAACAGTCGACGGGGTTCATCGCTTTTTACGATTAGAATTCGGGAAATTTCCGGCCGCGTGGCAACCTTGAAATGGGCGTGCACGATGACCGCGAGTGTTCCCATTGCGCCGGTGTGCAATCGATGCAAATCGAAGCCAGTGACGTTCTTCACGACCTTGCCGCCCGATTCCGTGGCCATGCCCGTTGCACCCACCACACGCATTCCCAGTAAATGATCTTTGATCTGCCCGTGTCCCAGTCTTCTCGGGCCAGAAAGCCCCGTTGCGAGCATGCCGCCGATGGTCGTGTCCGAAAACGGTGGATCCACAGGCAACCACTGATTTTGTCGCGCCAGGGTAGTCTGAAGGTCAACGAGGCGTACGCCAGCTTGAGCGGTCACCACGAGATCTCCGGGAGGGTGCTCAGTAATCTTGTCGAAGGCACCCATGCGAACAACCTGGGTTGCCGCCCCGCTTCGACCAAAATGCAGTTTGCTTCCGTGCCCCGTGATACGAAATGGTTGCTGATTTGCGCTTGCCGTCGTGATGATCTTTCCGAGCGCGTATTCATCGGAGGGCGTGATCTCACTTGTCATCGTCATAGTCCTACCGGCTTTTTCGTGTGACCATGTCCCGTTTCGACACACCTTCCAGGCGCGGGAAGAACCTTGCCCGGATTGCACAAACCCTGCGGATTAAAAGTCTGCCGCAATCGTCTCATTTCTTCGAGGTCTGCTTCGGTGAATTGCCTGGACATGTAGCCGATCTTTTCGATGCCGATGCCGTGCTCGCCGGAGAGCGTTCCCCCCATTTCCAATACAAGCAGCAAGATTGCATCGCTCGCCTTCCGAACCCGTTCGATGACGCCCGGTACGCGTTCGTCAAACAGGATAACCGGATGTAGGTTGCCGTCTCCGGCGTGAAAGACGTTCGCGATCATGATGTCGTTTTTGACGCCGATGTTGGCTATCGCCTCTAGCACTTCGGGCAGTCGGGTGCGTGGAATGACGCCGTCGTGGGTGTAGTAGTTGGGTGCAATGCGACCAAGCGCGCCGAAAGCTTGTTTGCGGGCCTTCCACAACATCAGCCGTTCAGCTTCGTCACGAGCGTGGCGGATTTCGCGCGCGCCAACCACCCGGCAGGCGCCGACCGCTCGCTCAAGTTGAAGCTCCAGTTCATCTTGCAAGCCATCCACTTCGACGAGCAGGACCGCGGCGGCATCGAGTGGCAATCCCATGTGTACGAATTGTTCCACCGCGCGCAGGGTCGGCTGATCGATCATTTCGATGGCCGCCGGAACGATTCCCGCTGACAAGATCTCTGTTACCCCCCGGCACGCATCCGATACGGAATCGAATATCGCAAGCAACGTTCTGACGCCTTCGGGTGTGGGCACAAGGCGAACCAGCACGCGGGTCACAATCCCGAACGTGCCTTCGGATCCCACGAACGTCGATACCAGATCGTATCCAGGAAATTCGGGGCAAGCATCGCCGATGTCGACAATCGAGCCATCGGGCATCACCACTTCAAGGGCGAGGATGTGGTTGCAGGTTACGCCATACTTGAGGGTATGGGGTCCGCCGGCATTCTCGGCCACGTTGCCGCCGATTGTGCAGGCGTTTTGACTGGAGGGATCGGGTGCGTAGTGCAAACCATCGGCGGCAACCGCGCGCGACAGGTGCGCATTGACAACGCCGGGGCCAACCCAGGCCTGGCGGTTCGGGATGTCGATCATTTCGATTCGATTGAGCCTTGCCGTGGCGACGACAAGCGACCCGATGGCGATCGCACCTCCCGATAACCCTGTGCCAGCACCGCGTGGTACGAAAGGGATATTGTATCTTACCGCAAGTTTGACGACTGCCGCTACTTCGGCCGTGTTTTCGGGGAACACGACGGCAAGCGGCCGCGCCCGGTCAAGCGTTTGACCATCACAATCGTAGGAGAAGAGATCCTCGGGTCGAGTGAGAATGCGCTCCGTCGGGAGTATGTCTGGCAGCGCGCGCAAAAATCCGACACGGTCACTGTCAAAGCTCGGGAGGTGGGCAAGTATGTGATCATCGA
>JAYUPZ010000178.1:0-4520 GCA_043759805.1 Myxococcales bacterium
CAGCTGGAAGATTCGACGCCAAAACCGCATTGACCGGGCAGGTCGTCGCGGCCGGAGGATCCGTTGGTCCGTCCCTCGACTGGCTGATCGCTCAGTCCAACATGCCGTTAGTGGGCGTTCCCATGGTTGTCGCAGGGACCGAAGAATCCACGTTCGACTCCGACAAGAAATTAGTGCGTATGTTTCGCGAGCCGAAAGACATTCACGCCCAATTGTTCGGTCGCGGTTTACCCACCGACTGTACGTCGCCTGTTCCGGCCGCCTACGGTGATCTGGTGGCGTTGTCGAACCAAAGGTACCGCGGCTGGATGGCTCGTATGATACCACTCATCTCCGACGCTTTCGTGTGCGACAGAACGCGTGTTTTTTCCCTTCACGGCCCTGAGCCGTCACCTGCCGAACTTGGCTCGGGTGCATCCAACCTCGATCAAGACGTGAGCGATCGCGTCAGCGTTGATCCGATGAGCGTCGAAGTGATGATTCGATACGGTGAGCTTATCGGACGGCAAATTTCCGATCTGGCCAATGAGCTTAACTCCAGAACCGTTGGAGATGGAACCTTGTTGGATCACACCTTGATCGTTTGGCTTCCCGGATGGGCTGAACCGGGTCACGGTCGTTTTCCCTGGAACATGGTGTTGATCGGTGGTCGTTCGCTAGGCTTGAGAACGGGACGCTACATAAAGCTAGCGCAGGATGCGACCTTTTCGCCGTACAGGGATCCGGCCATCACGGTGACTACCGGTGGATCGCACAACGCGGCGCTCAATTCAATAGCGGCAATGTTTAACCTCGGCGTCGAACATATGGGTGACACATCGATAACGCTTCGAGATGGTGCAACAATTGATCTGCGAGGGACCGTTAGCGGCTTGCCCTAGCGTCAATCGTGTGACGGTACGCTGCGGATAGCGACATCCAATGAAAATGTATTGACATAAAGATCGCGAAAATATTACACTTACACTCTCGAGACGTCTTTTGTGCGGCGTTTCAGAAAGCGAAGTTCGCGTGAGAGTGCTGTTTAGCGTTCTTTTGTTGGTAGGCTCCTTCGCGTGCTCAGAGACCAAGAGCCGTGAAGACGTGTCCAGGATGGTTTCGCGCTTGTCCGACTCTGAAGCGCGGGCACTCCAGTTCTTGGAGCAGGCGATATCGGCTGTTGCAGAAGCGGGGTCGGATATTGACGATCTTTTCCTTTCTCCCCCCTCCGCATTGATCAGCCACGTCGAGAGCGGACGTGGAGAGTCGTCGGGGTTTTTGATTGCGCTCTCGAATGAGATAAGCGAACGGGTTTGCGCGCAACACCTGCCGGCAGAAATTTCCGCGATCGTTTACGTCATGTCAAATCTGCCGGGAACAACCTCTGTCGCGGCGATCGATTGCATCGTGGATCGCTATCCTTTTGAAGATCATTTGCTTTGGACGACGATTACCGCCTGGAGGCGTGCAGGTTTCCCGACATCGGCGGGTATCACCAGTTTGCGCGAGCGGGCACAAGATTCTCGCACCTCTCATCGGCTGTTGTCACTGGCCGAACTCACAGAATGGAAGAGAACCCACGTTTCTGAAAACGTGATACAGGCAGTCGAATCGTCGGAGCTGTAGTACTTTTAAACGATGGTTTCACCCAATGAAAATGTCTAAACAATTTTTGAAAATGATGGTTGTTGCCGTTGGATTAGTGGCATCCTCGCCGGTGTTCGCGACGACCACGATCAATCCGCCCGGTGCGTGGGGCGCAGTGAATATGACGATTCTGGTCGGTAAGTTTTCGCAGTGGTCGTATGCGCGCGTGATATACCGCAATGATTCAACTGGAGCCTGCAGCGGCGTTACCATTCCCAACAACGGTTCGCCTACCTACAAGATCAACGACGACATCATTGTGAACGGTGCAGGCGGTGTGGACACGATTCGAGTGAACCGTCCGGGGTCGGTTACATGCGGCTGCTGCGCTTTTTCCATCGACACATCCGGAAGCCACGGAGGACCGCTGGTGGCGTTGTTGGACGGACATTGGCTTGATTCTTATGGAAGCGGGGGAAACGACAACATCGAGAGCAGCTTGGGTTATCCGTCCTACTCGTGGGGTGAAGATGGCAACGATCAAATTCTCGGTACCGAAGAAGAAGCGATCATCTACGCTGGAAACGGCAACGACAAGTTGAAGACAACCAATACGTCCCTTTCTGCTGGGTCGAATCGACTGTTGGACGGTGAAGCGAATGACGATTGCCTAGAGGACCACATCAACGGGGGATCGTATTCCTACCAGGTGCTCGTGACATGTGGCGCAGGTTCCGATGAAAAGACCACCCACGGTAGTTCTTCAAATCAAAGTGTTTCTGGATGCGAAGTGACCAATCGAACGGCCGCTTGTTTTTAGGACTATCCGCTGTCAGGCGCGCGGCTACTCGGCGAGGCGTACCTTTCCGGTCGTCACCCGGAGGTTCGCGCCCGCACCTGAGCCCACCACGCAATCCGCGACGGAGCATGGCGCGGTTCCCAGTAGAAATTTCCCCGCGGCGTTGGCGCCTTGAATGTTGGCAGTGAAGGTGTTCCCCACGGCATTGACGGTGACCTCCGCGGCGACGTTGATGTGAAGGTTTGCGGTTTGGTTGCCCGTGTCGTTACCGGAAAACGTGTTGCCGCCCGGGCTCGCAGCGGTGCCCAGATCGAAAACCGAGGCAGCGGTTCCAACCAACGATACGCCTGAGTTAAATACGTTGTTGGTGTTGCCATCTAATATCGTATTGCGATTGCCGGTTACCGCTACGTTGCGCAGCTTGATCTTGTGCGGTTTCGGGGTCGTCAACGCGAGTCCCCCGTAGTATCCAAAGTAGGTTGCCGCTGAGTACGATCCATTCCCGGTGACCGAGCCACCCGCCAGGTCAAGATCGCAGGTCCCGTCGCAATGGATGCCGCTGAAGTAGTTGTTGCTCAGGGTGAGTAGGGTAGCGCGCACCGTCGCGAAGGACGCGCCGGTTACGCTGATTCCGTCGGTGTTGTTGGTCAACGTCACGTTGGTCAGGCTGGCGGTTGCGGTGCTGGCGGACCCATCGTCGACGAAAAAAATTCCCCCCGAGCCAAGCCAGGTAAAGCCGCTTATCGTGGTGTCCGTGGCGGTCAGGCCCGCGGTGCCGGTGTTGTTGAAAAGCATCACGCCGTAGCCCCGAGACTCCATTCCCCGCGACGATATGGTGCATTTCACGAGCTCAGCGGTTGCCTCCCCCATCAGCAAGATTCCGCGCGTGTTGACCTTGAACGTCACGGCCTCCGCACGCAGCTTGCTCTTGTCGCGAATGATGAAGGCGGCCCCTTCCGTCGTTGCAACCAAGGTTTGTGCCCCCGACCCCAGGCCGTGGCCGTCCCAGACTCCACCGAGCATGGTTAACTGAGCCGTATCACGCACAACCGCGATCGGTTGCTGGGCGTTCATTGTCGGACCAGAGACGTAGTTGGTAAGCGTGCCGGGGCGCAGGGTTACCGCGGCAGTGCCCGAGATTGCGAGGCCCGGGGCGCCCGTGAACAAGCCACGCCATTCCACGCCTTCGAGTGCAACGTCGCCCGCCGTGATGGCGATCCCGCCAGCCATGCTGTTGTTTTGTTCAAGCGTGAGATCCTGCACGCGGCCGCCGATCAGCTGCAATTGGCCGCGAAACACGGCCGTTTGTGGGGTGCGACCCCGCACGGTCAGACCCGCCGTCACCTTGACGATTTCCGGTGGGAACACCCCGTTGGCAAGCCAAACCGTACGCCCCGCTGCTGCCTGCGCAACGGCCTTGGTGACGGATAAACAGGGGGACGATTCGTTCGCGCAGGTGTTGGCGGTGTCGACTCCCGTCGGGCTCGCGAAGGTGTCGCCGGCGATCGGACCCGTCGGCGGCGCGACATCGGGTGAGACCGCGTCGGGATTGGCCATGACGGCATCGGCGCCCGCGTCCGCTATCGAGACAACCGGCGCATCGAAAGACCCCGAGGATCCATCCAATCCCCCCTGCGGAGGAAACAGCGTGTCTTCATCTTCGCCGCATGCGGCCGTGATCAATACGTTGAGAGCACCCATCGTGACGAGAAAAAGAGATGCGGTTCGTGACATGTCGGCAGCGTAACACGCCACTTCGAGCGTACATTCGCAGCAGTGTTCGAAGGACTATAGGTCGCCTGGCGTGCCGGAACGTTGCGCTGAGTGCATCGATCCGGCAGCCAGTTTTAACAAGTTACGGGGTTGCGTTGATCGCCAGACCGCGGATGACGGCGCTGCCCGCGAAATCCCCTACCTTGGTTGCCGCGCCCGTGCCCAGGTTTACGCGGTAAAAACTCGACTTGCCGGCAACGGTGAGGGATGCCCAGCCTTCCACGCTGGTGGCCGCGATGTCGAAGCCGACCTGCTCGCTCGTGTCTACCCCGAGAGCGCCGATGTCGGTAAGTGCGCCCGTGTTGGGGCTCGGCGTGCCGTCTGGTCCCCCCTGACGTACCAGCTTGTCGCTGGCGGAATCAATCCCGTACAGGGTGGTTTT
>JAYUPZ010000179.1:0-9434 GCA_043759805.1 Myxococcales bacterium
TTTTCGTAATACGTTTTAGACCAGGCCATGATTTGGTCAATCGTCGGGCGGTCCTCAATCTGCAGACCCGCGATACCGTTCGAATCGGCATAGTTGCCGAACATGGCACCCCGCATGTGACCCGTGTGCATCGGTTGATCAAGCCCGTGCAGCACATTCATCTTTGCAACCAGGCCGGGCGTTAGCAACGACGCGGGCGCGGTCAGGACGGGCGAAAGAACCGTGTTGGCACCCGCAGTCGATCCGGCAAGCTTTCCCCAACGAATCGTGTGACCCGTTGCCGCGTTCACAGCCTGCTGATTCAACATCGACTGCGACGGGAACATGTTGCTGTCGAAACAGGCACCGTGTCCGGTCCCAAGGAAGAAGAAATTCTTCTGCTTTGAAAAGGTCGGATCCTGGGCGAAGGCTTTTCGGGTCGCAATCGAGGGCAGCAGCGGCAAACCAACAGATACCCCCATTCCGGTGAGGAATTGGCGGCGGCCCACGGGACGGAATCGAACTTCAGATTCAGACATCGGATCCCCTTTGTATCGATCCACACTGTTCCCGTCGGTCGCATCCATCCAGGTACATCCGGACACCCACAAACGGTACGTTTGTACCTGGGGCCCATGTAAACAAACGTAGGCATCTGCCCCTCCCAAGCATTTGCCGGAACCTTCCGATGCATGGGGTCGTCCAATCCGAGGAAAGACGCCACCACCATGCTTGCAAAGAACCTGACCCCCTGCTTTCTCCTTTTAACCTCGATTGCTTGCAGTTCCTCGAAGGACGAATCGCCTTCGGATCCGGATGCGGGCAATCAGGCGGATGCGGGCTCGCTCGCAGAGGTGCCAACCTACTACCAGGATGTCGCGCCCATCCTGCAAGCCAAATGCGTGTCCTGCCACAGCGCGGGCAACATCGCGCCCTTTTCTCTCGACGGTCCTGAACTGGCGAAATCGCAGGCCCGCGCCATGGAGGAAGTCGTGAATGCCGGCACCATGCCCCCCTGGCCGCCCGGTCCGCTTTCACCCGCGATGCTGCATGCGCGTACGCTGAGTGCGGCTCAGATCGCAACCTTGTCTGCCTGGGCCGAGGCGAAGGCTCCGCTCGGCGATCCGGCCAACCCTGCAGCGCCAGGCGTTCCCGATGTCGTGGACATTGGCCTCGCCGATCTTTCCTTCGACATCGGTGTCGACTACACCGCCGACGTAAATTTGTCGGACGACTACCGTTGCTTCCTGGTAGACACGGGCGTGACAGAAAGCCGCGTGATCACCGGATATCGTATCACGCCAGGCAATCGCAAAACGGTCCACCACGTCATCACGACACTCTTCGCAGCATCCGACAAGGCCGGCCTTGAAGCCCTCGATGCGGCCACGCCAGGCCCCGGATGGACATGCTTCGGAGGCCCCGTCCCCTCTGACAGCACGCTCAAGCCCGATGGCTCGCTCGGGGCATGGGTTCCCGGCGTGTCGTCGGTGGTCCTGCCATCAGGCACAGGCGGTGTGATACGCGCCGGCGATCTCGCGGTGGTGCAGGTTCACTATAATGTGCTTGCGGACAAGGGGCCGGATCGCACCAAACTCGAACTGAAATTCGCAGCGAAGGGCGCGGCGACTGGCATTCAACAACTGGCCACGGTGCGCCTCGCCAAGCGTGACCTTTTCTTGCCTGCCAACCAGAGCAACATCGTGCAGGAGAAAACCCTGCCCGCGATCGACTGGATGGCCGGCAAGTTCTACCCCGATGGAAAGGCGCAGATCGTGATGGTCGCGGGTCACATGCACACCCTTGGAACGCACCTGACCATCGAACGAAAGAATGCCCAGGGCACAACCGTATTGCTCGACATCCCGGCCTGGGATTTTCACTGGCAGGGTTCGTACCTACTCGCGCAACCCATTCCGATTGCTGCCACCGATGCGCTCACGATTCGTTGTACCTACGAAAACACACTGGAACAGCGTCAGGCCAACCACTGGACGCCCACGCCCATCGTCGACATTCGGTGGGGCGAAGGTACCCACGACGAGATGTGCATCGGCTACGTGACCGTGGTCAACCGGCCGCCCGTGGTCGTGGCGAATTAGGCCATGCGGTTCGAGACGCGATCGCGACATTTCGGTCCGGAATTTGGCGACACAGGGCCGTCTTGTGCCGGCCTCGCGTAGTAATAAACCGTTCGACTGGCATGAAGGTTGCTGTGAACGACCTTCATGAACTTTTCCAAATACCTTCTGCTTTGCGTTTCTCTCCTATCCGCATCGGCGTCCGCCGCGAATGCGCAACAGAATGCGCAACAACCACCCGGCGGGCCCCAGGCCGCCGAGATCAATGCAGCGGCCACGCAGCCTTCTTATCGAAGAAGTTTCGGTGTCGGCTACAAGATCGGAAACGGTCTTGGATTTCAGGGTGCCGACGTGGTGATTGGGTTGACTGATCAATTCAGCCTGGGCCTGCAAGCAAATAATTTTTCATCAACCGACTCGGCGGGCTCGAAAATCTCGGGATACGGCGTGGCTCCCTTCGCAGAATATCGCTTGAACGTTTCCGGGTCGACGCCTTACCTGAGTGCCGGGTTGCTCTACGCCACGCTCACCCTTGACGATGTACGTGCTTCCGCTTCCGGCGGATTCGCGAACATCGGCTGGCAGTGGCGTTGGCAATTTGGACTCGCTGTTCACGTCGGCGCTGGGGTGGGCTATCTGGGGAGTGTCAAGGCGACCGATGGCATCAATTCCATCGAGCGAAGTGGCGGCGCACACTTCAACATCGAGTCGGGACTGCGCTACTTCTTTTTCTAGCAAATACGCCGGCACAACCCCCTGTGCCGCTAACCTGGCTGTTCGTGTAGACTGCCGCCAGGTAAACGGCACTATGGGTCTAAAATTGAACACGTGGGTCAGCGGCATCTTGCTGGGATTCGTAACACTTTCACTGGGCTGTGAGGACGAAGGTGGCGTCAACCAAACGAAGGCTGATGCGGACTCGATCTCGGGAAACGCGGATGGAAGCGTCCGCGACACCGCGACGATCGGGTCCCTTGATGCTGCCGTAACCCTGGATGGCGGAGGCTTCACGTCCAGTCCCGATGCAAGCGTCGATGTGTTGCCAAGCTGCGCGGTTTCGACCGAGGCGACCACCTCGGCCAAGTTGCGTACCACAGCCGATGACTATGTCCGCATCTGGTTCAATGGCGTCCTCGTCGCCGAGCCCACCTCGCAGTGGCCAACCCTCAAACAATACGACGTCAACGTCTTCCTGCATGCCGGTCGTCGCAATGTGATCGCCATCGAAGCGCGCAACGAATTCGAGCAAGGCGGATTGGATCGGGGCTTCATCGCAGAGCTCGAATACACCGTTTCCGACAAATCGTATTTTGTGGACACGGACCCAAGCTGGAAGGTGAACGACGCCGAAGTGTCGGGATGGACCAGCCTCGACTTTGACGATTCGGGCTGGAAAACACCCATTTCACTTGGAAAGTCGGGCATTCCACCCTGGGGACAGGTGGTGTTCAACACCAACGCCGAGTGGTTGTGGACCTACTATCCCGACAAAAGCCCGGCTGAAAAAGCCGACAACGAAAAGCTCTGGTTCCGAAAGGTATTCTTCATGAATGCGGCCGGACAGGCAACCGACGAGCCAGTGTGTCGCTAGGCGAATCGCGCCCCATGGAATCCCCGACTCAGACCTCCCCGAGCCGATTCCGGCGCACGGAAAACCTGCATATCGTTTTCTGGCTGTTCAAGGATCTGTCCTGGTGTTTGCAGCTTCGGATTCTAGGCGCGCTGATGATTTTACCCACGTTTGTGGTCTCGCTTGTCATCACCTGGCGAACGCGCCACATCGTGGCGGAACTGTTTCACAACGTGGCAGTCACCTTCTGGATCATCGCGAACTCGTTCTGGATGCTGTGCGAATTCCTGAACGTCGAGGACAGACCGATCAGCAAGTTTTTGATGTTGAAACATCTCGCTGTCATCCCGTTTGCACTCGGGATCGGAACGCTTGCCTACTACTATTTGTACCACAGACTGTTCCGTAAGCTGACTGACACCGAAACGTTGCCCTTAGCCTAACCCGGGGTGCTTCCAGGGTTTGCGATACGGCCGCAAGAGACGGCGGGTGGCTTCCCTGTCGCCCTTGATCGTCCTCGTCCGAGGATCGTAGGCAACCGTACGACCGAGCTCCATCGCAAGATTTGCGAGAATGCAACTTGCAGTTGAAATGTGGCCCTCTTCAATATCCGCAACCGGACGGCCCCGCGTTTGCACGGCGGCCAGGAAATCAAGCATGTGTTTTCGAGTCGCCGGTGCCGCGTTCAATTCGATGGCTTTTTCCATCACGTCTTCGGGATATTTCTCCCGCTCGAATACGCAATCAAAGTGAATCATCTTTTGCTTTTTATCGTGCGGAATGAAATCCGCGCGCGTCGTGCTCGCCTTCAATACCCCTTTTTCACCGTGGATGAACAGCGCCCACGGATAGTCGGGATCCGCCGGCTCACCCCAGGTACGATGCTGCCAGGTGGCATTGAAACCCTCGTATTCAAAGGTGGCGGTCTGCGAATCGGTAACGTTGGACTTGCCACCCTTGTCGACAAAGATACCGCCCGCGGATGACACCCGCTTCGGCCATCCAATACCCAGCATCCATCGCGCGGTATCCAGCATGTGTACGCACATGTCGCCGAGGATGCCGTTGCCGTATTCATTAAAAGCGCGCCACCAGCGCAGGTGGGGCAATCCGTCGTACGGTCGAAGAGGTGCGGGGCCCGTCCACATCTCGTAGTCCAGATGCGACGGCACCGGTTCAAGGGCCGGATCGCCGTTGGCGCGCATGTGAAAATAACAGCACAAATCCACGTGGCCAATTTCACCGAGCAAACCGGCATCGATGATCTGCTTTTTAACCTCGATGAGGTGCGGTGTGCTTTTGCGCTGGGTTCCGATCTGAACGACGCGCCTGTGTTTTCTCGCCGCGTCCAACATGGCGTGTCCTTCCAGAACATCGCGGCTGATGGGTTTTTGACAGTATACGTCTGCGCCGGCCTGGACCGCTGCAATCATGTGTAACGCATGCCAGTGGTCGGGCGAGCCCACGAGTACAATGTCCAGATCTTTTTCCTTGAGCATCTCGCGGTAGTCCCGATAGGTGCGCGGCTTCTTGTGCGACGATTGCCGCTGACTTGCAATGGAGACCGCCTCGTCCAACATTTTTGTATCCGGGTCGCAGAGGGAAACCACCTCGACAGGTGCCACCTGAATAAGGCGCCACAGATCACTTTTGCCGTACCAACCACAGCCGATGAGGCCAACGCGTTTCGGGGTGCTGTTGACGAGATCCACGGCGGCACTTCCCCACGCTGGCAAGGCTGCCATTGCGGTGGTCGCCGAGGCCGATTGCAGAAAGCGCCTACGATTGAAGAAGAATCCGGGTGGCCGCGTCAGGGGACCGATGCGCTTCATGGACCCAACTTGAACAAATCCACGGCGCAAACGCAACCGCCTCGCAATCGCCTCGCAACCGCACTGACTTGCAGCCGTGAGTCCGAAATGGCATTCCATTGCCATGGTGCCGTGGATTTTGTTGGGTCGGGCCAAAACCCCCGACGGCCAATCCGAGATGAAGCTGATGCGCCGTGGTGACGAATACGTCATCCGCGTCCAGGGACACGAGTTGATGAACAGCCGTGCACACGGCTCAGAGGAAGCACTCGCCGAACTGAGCTGTGCCAATTTGCCTGAAAAGAACAGCCCCCGGGTGTTGATAGGCGGCCTTGGCATGGGGTTCACCTTGGCCGCGGCCATCCGGGTCTTGCCGGCGAAGGCAATCATCGAGATAGCCGAGCTTGTGGAAGCGGTTGTCGAGTGGAACAAGGGACCGCTGGGTCCCCTTGCCGGCAACCCCCTCGATGACAAACGGGTCCGCGTCCACATTGGCGATGTGCGGGTACCGCTAAAGTCGGCGGTGCATATCTACGATGCGATCATTCTCGACATCGACAACGGGCCGACGCCCTTGACCCAGGCCTCGAATCAGAGTCTCTACGGCACGCGGGGGCTCGCGACCATGGCGAAGGCGCTCAAGCCCGGGGGAACCCTGAGCGTCTGGTCCGCGGAGCCCGACGAGCGCTTCACCCGGCGTCTGGAAGAATGCGGTTTCAGTGTTACGATTGAACGCGTCCGCGCCCGGACGCAGGCGGGAAGCACCCATACGATCTGGCTTGCGGTTGCCCCGGCAAACTGACGCAAGAGGAGGCGAAGCCGAAAGGTGCCAACGAAAGGTGCCAATGTAACGTTTGAGCTCCTGCGGTACCTGACGATAGATCGCTTGCGTTCTATCCCCATGGATGCCCCCGAAAATATGTCACGTCAGGACCGGGATCTCCTCGATGCGTTGCATTCGGGCTCGCAGGCTGGTTTTGAGCGGCTCGTGCAGATCATGCACAGCAGTGTGCGTGCGTATCTGACCAGCTTCATCGGGGATGTGGGGGTGGCCGATGATCTGGCGCAGGAGACGTTTCTGGCAGCCTATCGTGACAGAGCGTCCTTTGGCGGCCGATCGACGATCTCGACCTGGTTGCTCGGCATCGCTCGCAACCGGGCACTTGGTTATCTTCGCAGCAAGCTGCGCCAGGAAGCCAAAGGCGCCGCAGCGTGGGATCTGGCCCAGACCGAGAAGATGGTCAACGCCTTGACCGACGAGGCCTCGTTCGGCGCCAACCATGAACGGGGGCTGGCAGCGTTGCACAACTGCATCGACAAGTTGGCGCCGCACAGCGGACGTTTGGTAGCCGAGCACTACTTTCGCCAACGGCCATTGGTCGAACTCGCGCGTGAAGCCGGTCGCAAAGAATCCACGGTGCGGGTCGAGCTTTTGCGGGTACGCACTTGGTTGCGTCGCTGCGTGGAAACAACCCTCTCCGAGGCGGTGCAAATTTGAACTCTGGCATTGAAGCCTTGTGGACTCGGGTGCTTGCGGGCGACGCGATTTCGCCCGCCGAGAAAGACACGTTGCTTACCCAGGTGCAGGAGGATCCCGACGCGTGGCCGGCCCTCGTACTGGATCAACGCATGGATGGATTGTTGCGCGGTCTGGGTCACGCCCGCGCGAGTGAGCAAAAGTTTGTCGCCAACACCGTCAACCGCTGGAAAAGTGCACAGGATCGTAGGTCCCAGCCCCGAAAACTTTGGCCGCGTCTTGCGCTAACCGCTGGCCTTGTCGCGGCCGTAGCATGGGCCGCGGGGCACTGGCGGAATCATCAATACTCAGCGGGCGGACCTCCGCCGATAGCAACTGCTGAAAAATCCACGCCCCTCACCAACACCGATCTACCGCAGTGGAACGCGCAGCCTCAGCTCGGCTCCTTTCCCGAGGACCAAGCGCCAGCGGATCCCACAGGATCAACCGGTCCGCCGACCACTATCCTTAATTTAGATTTTGAGGACGGCGCGCTACCGGAAATCCTGAGCACGGGTGCCGTCGTGTCGGGTCCGCCAAGAGCGGGCAACCGATTCTGTGCCATCGGCGGCGTCAGTCCCTGGACGCTTCGCGTGAACGTCATTGCCTTGACCGGCGGGCCACAAGGGCTTTTGACCTACGATGACACGCGCAGCTTGCGCTTCCGGTACTGGGTGGGCGCCGAAACACAACGCATCGTCGTACAGGCAAAGAACCTCCGACTCCAGCAGAACTTCAACGCCGCCATTGCACCACAGGTCCATGGTGAGTGGGCGTGGGCGACGCTCCTTTTAAGCGCACTCGAACCCTTTGAGCCACGCCGCCCGATGCAGATTGGCGATCCGATCTACGACATCTTGATTATGGCCGGGACGTTGGGCGGCGACGCTTTCTACCTCGACGACATCGCGATCATTGAAACGCATCGGTAACGAAACTGCCATGCGGTACCTAACAACCATGCGACCCATGATTCAAGCATGGCCCACCCCATCGGTTCTGCTGTTGAGCATCGCAGCGATCGCCTGTACCGGCACCATTGGCAAGGATATTAGAGGTGCCGAGCCCGACGACACCCGCGGCGCTGGGGAATCGGGCATCGGGCCCGACAACGGCGGTGGTTCCGGCGGCACAGCGATCGTTGCGGCCAATTGCAAACCCGACGCCCCGCGACGCCAAGGCTCGTCGCCGCTGCGGCGCCTCAGCCGTTTCGAATACAACAACACCATCCGCGATCTACTTGGAGACGATAGCCGTCCCGCTGACGCCTTTCTGGCTGACGGTGAGGAGCACGGTTTTTCCAACAGCGCGGCCCACCAGCGGGTGAGCCTGTTGCTGGCCGAGCAATTCATGAGCGCAGCCGAAGCCCTCGCCACGCGTGCCATGGCCAATCCAACGCGCGTTTTAAATTGTGATCCGGTGACGGCCGGACAGGACGCGTGCGCACAATCCTTCATCGGCACCTTCGCGCAACGTGCCTTTCGCCGCCCAGTCACGCCCGACGAAACCAAGCGTATCACGGACATCTACAACTGGGGCAAACGTGAGAAAGACTTTGCAACCGGGATCCGCCTTGTCCTCGAATCAATGCTTCAGTCGTCCGCATTTCTCTATCGCTTTGAGTTGACGCCAACTTCCGGTGCCGTGCTCGGCCCATGGGAAATGGCAAGCCGACTTTCCTATCTGCTGTGGGGCAGCATGCCCGACGCGGAACTCTTCCAGGCAGCGACCAACGGCGCGCTTATGAGCGCCGAGGGCGTCACCAAGCAGGCCCGTCGCATGTTGGCCGACCCACGAACGAAAAGGATGTTCGATCACTTCAACAGTGGCTGGCTCGGCCTCGATCGCCTGGATCACCTCGTCAAAGATCGTACGGTTTATCCTTCGGCGACACCCGATTTGCCTGCGCTGTGGCGGCGTGAAACTGAAACGTTTCTCAACGAGGTGATCTGGAACGGAGACGGCACGCTGACAAGCCTTCTCACTGCGCCCTTCACTTTTGCCAATGGCGAACTTGCCCGACTTTACGGTGTGATGCCCGTTCCACCGGCTTCGGCTGCTTTCGCGCGTGTTGCCCTCGATCCTCGCCAGCGTGCCGGCCTGCTCACTCAGACGGGTTTACTCGCGGCGAGTGCCAAGCCCAATCAAACCTCCCCGGTTCATCGCGGCCTTTTCGTGCGCGAACGTCTGCTCTGCGAAAGTCTGCCACCCCCGCCGGACGGCATCGAGATCAAACCGCCCGATCTTGATCCCAGCCTGACCACGCGACAGCGCTTCGACCAACACGCGAGCGATTCAGCATGCGCCGGGTGTCACGCATTGATGGATCCGATTGGGCTGGGTTTCGAGAACTACGACGGCCTCGGCATTTGGCGCGCAAGCGAAAACGGCCAACCCGTCAACGCAAGCGGAGAGGTGGTTGGCACCGACATTGAGGGACCGTTTCACGGTGCGGTGGAACTCGCCCAAAAATTGGC
>JAYUPZ010000180.1:0-4511 GCA_043759805.1 Myxococcales bacterium
CGTCGAAGGTGACCAATCCGGAAGAGCGTATGACCTTGATGTTGTCGACGGTTCCGTCCCCGCCAAGAACGATCTCGAGGCGCGTCCACAGATCGCGATTGTTCATCGGATGCGAAGGCGCACGGCCGTCGAGATCGGGCAGGAACCCGAATCCCCACAATTCGTGGATGTTGCGGTGCATGTTGGCGAGGTATGCCGCAAACGGGGCGGCACGCGTATTCAGGCGCGTTTGGTTGCCCGGTTGCACCTCGGGAATGAAGTTCTCGAGTGCGGAACGCGCATTCTCTAAATGCCGACTGAACTTGCCGCGTCGACGTGAACGTTCGGTTTGCGCCAGACGCACGTCGGCTTCCATCTCCTTGCCGAAGAGGTACTGCATCTCCTGTCCCGTCAATCGCAATCGCGTTTTTGCGCCCTCATCGTCGCGGTGGCTCGCGTTGTCCGTTGCGTGATTGTTCGGCGCGGGTTCGTCTGGAAGCGCTCGAAGACCATCAGGATCGCGCGCAAGCGAGGGGTTGGCGGTTTCAGGCGTAACGGTGTGCGGGCGTGATTCAACTTGCCGCATGGAAAGAATGGCACGTGCACGATCCGTTGGACTCGCCGATGGTGCAATGCTTGGCTTGGTAGACGGTGTCGACTTGGGAGCTTCGCGGCCCAGCTTCGATGCCACGTCGGCTATTCGCGCGACCTTGTCATCGGCATCACCTGGCTTGTCGTCCTGGTTGTCAGAAGGGGTAGAGGAAGGCGCCGTTCCTTTTAATTCTTTTTCTAGATTGGTATCCGTCGCACGGGTCTCTTTGTCGGTGCGATTGTTGGCTTGCGCCAGATACTTCGCATCAGGCGGAGGTTCAACTTTTTCGTTTTGATCGAGATCGACAAGTTTTTCGTGAAGACGTTGTTCTTCCGGTGGAGGCGGTGGCTCGGGAGGTTTTTCCTCGGGAGGTTTTTTCTCGGGAGGTTTTTCGTCAGGAGGTTTTTCTTCCGCCTGCTGTTCCGGCGCTATCGGCGGTTTTTCTTCGAGGCTGCTCTTGGCTTTGGCGATGCGCGGTGGCGGTCTATCTTCAATCGGGGGAAGGTTGGTGGGGAGTTCATCTTGTGTAACGGTTTCCCAATCCATGTCCACCGAATCGGCATCAAGTGCCTTCTGCGCCAACCGCTCCACTTCGGCGGCTTTGCCGAGGATGAACGCGAAGATGCACAGCGGTACAATGAACGAAGCGTGCAACGCTATCGAGAGCAACAACCCCAGTAGAGGCTTGCCCCGCAGGTTGGCTGCCCGTGAGTCGAGAGGTTCGCGCACCGTTTTTTTCAGGCTACCCGACCCGACGCCCTCCGGCCAACGTTGTCAGGATTGTGAGTATAATGACCGCATGCTCACTTCTGACTCGGCCACGCCGCTTTACCGGCAGCTCATGGAACGCATCGGGAGCGATGTTGAATCGGGAAAGCGTGTCGCCGACAGCAAATTGCCTTCTGAACGCGAGTGGGCCGAAGAACTGGGCGTCAGTCGAATCACCATCCGACAGGCCCTGTCCGCGCTCGTGCAACAGGGTGTTTTGTACTCGGTTCCTGGCAAAGGTTTTTTTGTGGCGCCACAGCGTACGTTGTTTGAGCTCAACGCGCTGCTCAGCTTTACTTCGGCGATTCGAAAGCGGGGGGAAGTTCCGACCAGCAAGGTTTTGAAGTCGGGCATCGTTCCGGCAAACACCGTCATGGCAAGCCATTTGCGGATCGCCCCCGGAGCCGAAGTCGCTGTCATTAACCGCGTCCGCCTTGCCAACGAGATTCCGGTTATGCAACAGGAGATCTGGCTCCCTCACGCGAGCTGCAAGGGGATCTTGGGCGTCGATCTGGAAACCGTCTCGCTCTACGAGATCTTGCAGAGCCGCTACGGTTTGCATTTTTTTCGTGCGGAAACGACGGTTACTGCGCGGATCGCCACGGCCGACGAGAAAAACCGTCTGCAACTCGATGAACCCGTCGTTCTGGTGGCCGACCAGCTTTCGTTCATGCAAGACGACCGGCCCATCGAGCGAAGTCTTTCTGCGATTCACCCCGCCCGGCACCCGTTGAGTCTCATTCAAGACGAAAACGGCCGGACTTTGCGATAGAACCGCTTTTCGCTTGTGGAAGGTGGGCCATCGTGTTTCACTGGTCATAACCAGTGATGACCAAACATGTTGCATCCCCAGACGAACAAACACCGGCCCCCGCAGGCTACGTTCTGGCTCAGGAAATCGCGTCTCAGCCCGAGGTGGTGGAGCGCTTCATCGGCATTAACCGCCCGATCGTCGAACGCATCGTCGAGCGGATCGGCGATTTCGCGTACGTCGTGGTGGCGGCACGTGGCAGTTCGGATCACGTCGGGGAATACGCCCGCTATTTGCTGCCCATGTTGTGGGGGACGCCGGTTGCGCCTTCAACGCCATCCTTGCACACCCACTACAAGACGCCACCCCGCTTCGATCATGCACTCGTCGTCGGAATCTCGCAGTCAGGCCAGTCGCCGGACGTGGTATCCGTACTACAAGAAGCCCGTACCCAGGGCCGCCCGACTTTGGCCATCACAAACGACGCGTCCTCGCCTCTCGCTTTGACGGCCGAACACGTGATTCTCCTCGGCGCCGGAACTGAACGCAGCATCGCAGCCACCAAGACCTATACCTGCCAGCTGGCTGCGATGGCACTACTCGGCGCCGTAAAAAACGGTAGCGCTGAAAAGTGGCTAGAGTTGCAAGCCTTGCCCGCTGCGATGCAAAACACCTTGAATCTCAGTCGAACGGCCGCCGTAGAACACGGGAGGCGATGGAAGGCGGTGCAGCGCTGCCTCATCTTCGCCCGTGGCATCAACCTTGGAACCGCCCACGAAGTCGCACTGAAGTTGCGCGAAGTGTTGCGTTTGCAAACACAGGCCTTTTCCGCAGCCGACTTTCGTCACGGGTCCGTTGTTCTACTCGAGCCGGGTTTACCGACCCTCGTCATCTCCCCCGGCGATGCGGCGCGTGGTGATATTCTCGATTTGACGAAGACTCTGAGCGAATCGGGAGCCGACGTATTGGTGATTGGCGAGGAAGCTGTCCCGGGTTGCGGATGGTTGCCATTGGGATCGGGCGTTCCGGCGTGGTTGACGCCGCTCACCACAATTTTACCAGCTCAGCTCCTCGCACTCGCCATGGCTGAGAGCAAGGGGATCGACGCGGATCGCCCGGTCGGCCTTTCCGCAAAAATCGTTAAAACCGTGTGACGAATCCCGTCGGTCAGTTCATTTTGCGGTAAACGCCGACCACCACGCCGATGATGTTCACGCTGCGGAAGTCTTGCTTGCGAACATAGATGGGCTTCATGGCGGCGTTCGCCGGTTGAAAACGAATCTGGTCACCTTCGGGGAAGTAACGTTTGACGGTCGCCTCGCCCTCGATCATCGCGACGACGATCTCGCCTTTTTCCGCCTGAAGCTGTTTGCGGACAAAGACATAGTCGCCGTCGAAAATGCCGTCTTCGATCATTGACTCGCCCGTCACGCGCAGCGCGAATACTTCCCGGGACTGTCCGATGAAAAACCGATCGACCTTGACCGTGTCTTCGATGTTTTCGACCGCGAGCAGCGGTTGTCCAGCCGCGACCCGCCCGATGAGCGGAATCTCTACCATCTCACCCGCTGCGGCGTTGTCGACCGGACGAAGCGCCCGCGACTTGAGATCTTCGCGTTTCAGATACCCTTTTTTCTCGAGTGCGCGCAGGTGATCGTTCACGCCGTTGGTCGATCGAATTTTGAAGTTCGCTCCGATCTCACGCAACGTTGGCGGGTAGCCGCGGCGGCGGATGGATTTGCTGATGAAATCGAGAATCTCGCGCTGCCGGTCCGTGAGGGCATCCCGTGTGTCGTCTTCGCTAACAAGTCTGAGCTCACCCATGGTTTCGTCCCTTCGGTTTTTTCGCGCAAATGACCTGAACAAACGTATCCTACGGAACATTTGTCAGGTGTCAAGTTTTTGCCAACGCCTGCTATCTAGCTGAAATTACCCAGTAATGTGGAAAGTTCCTGCTCGTGCCAAGTTGGCAGACCCCTTGACCTTTTGACCGTCCGTGTCTGTCAATTTGGCATTTTGTGAAAGCTCACAATCGATGGTCGTGCGATGATTGCCGGGTTTTCGCGAGGGTTTCCGCTTTCAGCGTCGTTTGTGGTCACTGGCACCCAACTTGAATAGGGAGGTTTTGTGGTGAATTCGACGGAAAAAAAAAGTGCATCAGGCTTGAGCCCGAATGATCTGGGACCAAAGGCTTTACCTTGCGTGTTGGTGGTCGATGACGAGGAAGGGATTGTCGATTCCCTCCGAAAGGTTTTCGAGCGCGAAACGTTGAGGGTTGTAACGGCGTCCAATGGAACCGAGGCCCTCGATGTGCTGCGGCGCGAATCGGTGGACGTGATGCTGACGGATCTCATGATGCCCGGGATCTCGGGGATTGATTTGTTGCGCGCGGCTCGAAACGTATCACCGGAAACCGAGACG
>JAYUPZ010000181.1:0-9416 GCA_043759805.1 Myxococcales bacterium
TACCGCACGCGCAGCGTCGGCGTCAACGTCACTGTCTTGCCCCGCTTGCTACTCGTCTTTAAACGCTTGCACAATAACTCTGCCGACGCAGTCCCCATCTCAGCACCCGGCTGCCGTATCGACGAAACCGTGGTTGGAAACGCGTCGATCCATTCGTTGTCATCGGAAACGACGATGTCCGTTGTGTCCACGCAGCCCGCAGCGCGAGCCGCCTTTATCACGCCGACCATCGCGGGATAACCCGCGACGAAGATTGCCGTTGGCGCCTGTGCCCCGCGCTCAAACCAACCGGATGCAATTTTTTCCGCCGATGCCGTCGAATCGTCGCACACGCCCACCAGCTTTTGCGGCGCCTTCAATCCGTGCTTGAGCAACGTTGCCTGCCACCCAACAACCCGTTCGGCACTGACGCTCAACTTGCGCGGACCCACGATCAATCCGATGCGTTGATGCCCACGCTTGATGAGGTGTTCGACACCCAGACAAACCCCGCGTACGTTGTCCGCCACCACGCAATCGGTCGCAAATGATGGTTGATGCGCGATGCACACCATGGGTTTGTTACCACCCGAAATAGCCTGCAACGCCTCGTCACCATCGACCGCCGGAAAGACCAGATAACCATCGACCTGTTTTGCGGAGAAGAGCTTTAAGCACCGGGCCTGTGCCTCCGCATCGTTGTGGCTACAGCCAAGGATAAGCGAATATCCCTCCTTGCGCAGCGAGTCCTCGACCGCATCCACCACCTGCGAAAAAAATGGATTGCGGAGGTCCGGAATTAACATGCCTACTGTGTTAGTCCGGCGCATTTGCAAGCTTCGCGCGACCTCATTGACAGTGTAGTTCAGCGCGCGAACCGCTTCCTGAACGCGTTCAGTCAGTTCCGGACTGACGTAGGCAGTGCGGTTGATGACGGAGGAAACGGTATAGGTTGAGACACCCGCCCGTTTTGCGACGTCATAGATCGTTGCCATGAGGTGCAGGATAATCGATGAGCGCCTGTTATGCTGAATTCAGGAATGACACCGGACGAAAACGTTGCGCTTGCCCCGCACACGACCCTCGAACTAGGGGGCAGGGCACGCTACTGGGTGACAGCAGGCACAGAGTCGGAATTGTTGTCGGCGCTCACCTGGGCGACGACGAGAGGTCTTCCTGTCCTGTTACTGGGCGGCGGCTCCAACGTGGTGATCGCCGATGCCGGTTTTGATGGCCTTGTAATTCATATACAGACCCGTGGACTTGACGTGGTCGAGTCGGATCGCGAGGTTCAGTTTCGGGTTGCTGCGGGCGAGCCGTGGGATGGCGTGGTTGCTGCCGCTGCGGTGAGAGGCGCCTGGGGCATCGAGTGCCTTTCAGGAATTCCCGGCTTGACGGGGGCAACGCCCATTCAAAACGTCGGCGCCTACGGACAGGAAGTAAGCGAAACCTTGCAACAAGTTCGCGTGTTCGATCGGGCATGCAACGCGATTATCTATCTGGACAATGCTGCGTGTGCGTTTGCCTATCGGGATAGTCGGTTCAAGCGAGAGGCCGATCGGTTTGTGGTTCTGGAAACCGTGTTTCGATTGGCACGCCAGCGCCCCGCCACGACATCTGTGTATCCGGAATTGGCCCGGCAACTATCCGAGTTGGGCGTCGAGGCGGATCGCCCACAGGTTTTTCGCGACGTTGTGTTGCAGTTGCGACGTGCCAAGTCAATGGTGCTTCGTCAGGAGGATGAGAACCGGCGCAGCGTTGGTTCCTTCTTCATGAATCCCGTGGTCTCGGTTCTGCAAGCCGATGCCGTGGTGGAGAGGGCGCTCGCTGCGGGCATGGTCTCGGAGGCCAAGCAGGTTCCGCAATTCGCTGCGGGTGACGGTCGACGAAAACTCGCGGCCGGTTGGTTGATTGAGAAAAGCGGATTGGCCAAAGGCTTTCGCATGGGGCCGGTCGGAATCTCGACGCGTCACGCGCTGGCGCTCGTGCACCACGGAGGCGGGACGACTGCTGACTTGCTCGCACTCGGACGCAAGGTTCGTGACGAGGTTGCCGCGGTATTCGGTGTGACGCTTGTTCCGGAACCAAATCTTGTGGGCGTATCTCTGTAGCGTTACTTGCCGTCCTTGGTCGCGAACTGCCGCGCCTTGAGTGGGATCCGAAACGCAAGCGCCGCAGACTGCGGTCCGAAGTCCGTAGAGCGAGCAAGTTTCAAGAGGCAATCGCCCAGGGGTGTTTTCCCGATTGCGACGGGATCCGTTTGGACTTCGCGAACCTTCCCGGAGGTTTCCAGTTGGAACTGTACTGCAATTTCCGGGTGACCCTCGAGAGCCGGGGCGTGGGTTTCGAAGCATCGCTCAATCGCGATTTGATGTTTGCGAAAACTCCGCGTCAAGGCGGTTGGATCGGGTTCACCGGGTGGATGAAGCCGTGGCTTACGAATGACGGAGACAGGTGGCGGTGCGAGAACTACAGGTCTTCGTTCCGGTTCTGCGATCGATTCGGGGTAGCGAGGTACGGACGAGGGTGCGGATTCCGGCTCCGGGTTGCGCTGAACCACCACCACCGGTGGACCCGAAGATTTTTCGTTGCCAAATCCCATAACCGAGGCTATCGCAAGTCCGACGCCGACCAAACTCACGGTTGCAGCTACGCCGAGCAAAAGATTACGTGTGCTGCGCTTTCTGCGACGTGATCGGGAGCGCTCTCGAATCTTCGAGATATGCGTTCCGGCGGATGTGGCATCCGAATCGGTCACGTTGGTCTGAACGAGCGCCCGAAGTTCCGAAGTGCTGGGTGCCCGCCAGGCGGCATCAAGTACCGGCAAGGCCTCGAGGCCCAGTTTGTTCGGCATGTCGCCGAGAAAATCGCGTTGTACATCAGCCGCCAGACGAAGCTGAGCCGCCTCGTCGGTCAACCGTCGACACGAGCGCAGCCCCTCGGCGAACTCGGCGGCTGTTTGGTAACGTTCTGCAGGATTTTTGGCGAGCGCGCGTTTGAGGACGTAGTCGAGTTCCTTTTTAACGTCGGTCCTCACCATACTAATGGGCGGTGGCTCCATGTCTGTAATGCGCTTCATGGTCTGCGCAGAGTTTTCACCCTCGAAAGGGTTGAACCCGGACAACATTTTGTATGCCACGACTCCGGCTGAAAAAATGTCGGCCTGAGCTGTTGCGTCTTTACCCTTGAAAACTTCCGGTGGTGTGTAGGCAGCTTTACCCTTGAACTCGCCCGAGCGGGTTCGGTATTCGCCGCCATCGTCCTGGAAACGTGCGATGCCGAAGTCGAGCAGTTTTACGTGCCCATCGGTGTCGAGCAAAATGTTACCGGGTGAGATATCACGGTGAACGATATGCAGTTCACGTCCATCCGGTCGCTTGAACGTGTGCGCATAGTGCAAGGCTTCAAGTACCTTGATCATCGTCGAAATGACGACGTCGCCTGCCATTAAGCCACCGGTCTCACGCAGATACCGGTGCCACAAACCCATGTCGTAGCCTCGAACGAATTCGAGGACCATGAGGTATGCGCTGTCTTCTTCGCCGAAATCGAGAATGCTGACGATGCCCTGGTGTTGCAATTCGGAAAGGATGCGGGCCTCGCGCACAAACAACCCAGCCATGCGTGGATTGGCAATCAGGTGCGGCAATATCCGCTTGACGACAACAGGACGAGAGAACCCCGCAGCGCCTTCGGTGCGTCCGAGATAAACCACGCCCATGCCACCGTGGGCCAGCACGCGAACAACCCGATACCTTCCGAGTACAAGATTGCCGACTGTTCGGTCAACCGGCTGTCCAATCATCGCGTCTTCCTTGCGCGGCGAACATAGAAATGAACGCCGCGTTCCTCGTGTTCGAATCGAATGGCTAGCGCCGGATGTTTTGCCTCGACGGCGATATTGCCACTGAACCGTTGGTTGTCATCAAGTATCAGTTTGGTTCCCTCCGCTGTCACCATCCAGCCCGGCAAGGCAATGCCAGAAACCGCAACCGACGCACCGGCTGCAAAACCCTGATTCTTTGGCGCCTTCACCACAGCCGTGGGGGCGGCGTTGTCGAAGCGAATCTTGATGGTCGTTGCGTTTGAATGGGTGGCTCCGTCGGCAGTCTCGTAAATCACGATGTGGTCACCTTCAGTCAAGCTTCCAGTTTTGAGCTCCATGCGATTCAGCGCAGCTGTGAAGGTTTTGGTCTTGCCGTTGTTCTCCACCTTGATGCGGTACCCGCGATCCTTGGGTGCATCGGGCCAGGTCAATCGAACTGCGGGCAAGAGATTTTGGTACATGATGGTGTACTTCCTACCATCGGTATCCACGAGGTTTGTCGGAGCACTGCGAGGCAGAGTTGCAATGCCTTCGTCGCGCAAGATATGTATCACACCGCTGGCGGACGCCCTTCGGTCAAAGCCCTCGTCTTTTTTGCAACGGATTTCGTAGACGTGCCGGCCGCGTTGTAAGACCGCGATCGAGCGTTCCGATTTTTCATCCGTGGCACTGATGCGATGCTGGCCGAATTCGACTCGTCCGCCTTGTGGGCAAACCTTTTCGACTTGAATCTCCACGGCTGTCGGTGGCGAGGGATCGTGCACGACGATGGTTTCGCCCGCTTTGATTGAAAGGTCAGCGATGTCCGGCCCACGGCCATGAATTTCGATGGTGCCGTCACTTGCGAGCACCAGCTGTTCCCCGGCTCGTATGCGTTCGTTGCCGTCGTCACTCGTCACGTCGGCGACACCTGCGCGAACCGAAAGATCTGAAACGCCGTCCTTTCCAACGAAAAGGCTACCTACGCCCTGGGATTTTTTGTCGCTGCGGATGGTGATCGAACCGCCCGGGACCTGTATAACAACGTCCCGGGTCGACCGTTCGACGGCAACCTGCCCCGAACGGGCATCGACAAGAGACTTTGAGCCACCGATGACGAACTCGCCTGCACCTTGAAGTAGAACGACCTCGTTCCCCTTTGTTACTGTCGCTGATCCGGCTCGTGGGATTCGCAATTCGGTTCCGTCGGCAACCCGAAGCTTTCCTTTGGGGGTTTCCGCCCATTCGGATTCGCCTGGCTGACGGTACGACGACGCTTTTCCCGAAAGATCGAGTACAAGCTCAGGCCCTGTAACGGGAGCCCCGGGCGTAGGCTCTTCGGGCAAAATTGTAACCGGCGCCGAAGTGGCCGGCAGAATCGTCGCCGTGGCGATGTCGATCGAGATTCTCTGGCCGGCCGCTACATTTGTGTCTTCGTTTCCGACCCGGAACGTCGCGTTTCCCACCAAGACTTCGTACTGCATGATGTTGCCCGCTATTCCGATTCGCACAGTGCTGCCACCCTCAATGACGGCAAGGCCGACGCTCGAACGCAGTGTGATCCTGCCTTCGGCCGCGATCAGCGACACGTTCCCGATCTCGACGTCCAGGTTTTCTTCGTCGGGGGCGCTTTCCAGAAAACGCATCACCGTTTCAGCCTCGACCTGCAGCCGCGCATTGGATTTTAACTGCAAGGTAGCGCCCGCCTGCTTGCCCGTGCGCACCGCATCTCCCATGGAGAATTTTTCTCCCGAGCTTGCGGCGGACCACTCGCCCAGTTTTCCGGAGTGATCGCGTTCAACAGTACCACTCGACTCGGTCAACACAGCGACGTGTTTGCCCGAGCATCCAAACGCGAGCACCGCAGCGCTGAAAACAATGACGGCCAGTGCTTGAGGGGCCTCAATCACTGATTCCTCCGCCTCAAATCAACGTTCAGGACCGTAACGCCGTCGTCCTCAACCTTCAAACTTCGGTATTGCGATTCGTAGCCGCCGGCACGAACCTTGATTTTGTATTTGCCCGGGGGAACGTCGACCTTGAAGGTGCCGTCTGCTTCGGTCTGGAACGTGCTTCCCAGTGGTTCAACCTCGATCTCTGCCCGTACAGGTGCGCCCCCAAAGGATCGAATAAGACCGCGCATTTGACCAGCCGGGGTCTTGTCTTGCAATGCCGCTTCAAGCTTGACGATTTCGCCGGATGAAACCATGCGTTTGAGCTCGAAGGGACGAAAGCCACTGGCTTGCACCCGGACGGTTAGCTCGCCCGATGGAAGCTTCAAAGCCACGGCCCGACCTTCAGCGTCGGTCGGTACCGACTGGTTTGCGTTGTTGACACTGATCTCAACCTGCACGTCTGGCTGTGATCGGCCACCACCGAGAACGACAACCTCGAGATCAAACGTATTATGCTGGGGCGGAGCCACAACATGTTCATCCGGTTTCGGTTGATCCTTGACGAAGACCGGATCCGTCGCCTTTACCACCGCCGACGCAGTCATGCGCTTGTTGCCAAACGCACAGGCCAGACCAATGCTGCCGATGAAGCGGGGTTCGATGGGAACCAGTGGGTCGTTTGCTCCGATGGAGGGTCGGCTGCTTGGACTGTAGGCTACAAGCGCCAGCAATTGCCATCGCGTTCCGAGGTGATGGCGTACACCAGCCGAGATTCGTATGGGCGACTGCGATACCGTCGGTGCCTGGCTTCCGAGTAGCACGTCGGCGCTTGCGTCAATAAGGTATTCGTTCGCGCCACTTGAAACCGTCGCGCCGAGGCCGAACAAGACGGCGTTGGAATCACTCAACCCAAGGGCGATGCGATCGCCGGGACGCAAACGGTTGAGATCGGGTTTGGCATTTGCACTGTTATCCAAACGGTAGCCGAGGTGCGAGGCAACCATCACGTTGTCGCTGACGGCATAAGCAAGCAGCCCGCGCGCGTCGACGGACGCCGCATCGAAAGCCAGTGAAGGCGCGGTGCGGCCCGGAATGGTTGTGTCGAGTTGCGCGCCAAGCAGGATACGGTCCTCCGCGCCGAATCGGCTTCCGTATCGCGCCAAAAGCGTTGGCGTGCCGGCGTAGCCGTCGTCGCTGCCCTGCAGGTCGTCCGGGTGTGCGTCAAAACGTCCGCTAAGGCGCAAAGCCAGGGAAAGTTCATTCGTAACACCATATCCGACGGCGAGATTACCAGCCATGCGATGGTGTCCCTTGCTTGCGCTCGAAAACGACTCAGTGAATCCGTATCCGGATTGTGCTGCGAATGAAAGTTCGCCCAGCGAAAGAGTGTCCGCAAGAGGCACGTCGATGATTCCTGGCAACGCATTGCGATCAACACCATTGCGATTGGCGCCCGGGGTCGTCCGTGTGCCGTTTTCAGTTTCGACAGATGCGCTCAAATCGGATGTCTGCGCTCGAACGTGGTTCGTCGTCGGAAGAGCCAGTATGACGAAGGTTAACGCGAGGCGTTGGAATCGTCTCGGGCGCAATATTCGCGCAGACGTGGATTGGATATCGCAACAACGGAAGCTCATCGAGGATGCCGAATGCCCGGGCCATGCCAGGACGAGATGAAATTCGGCAGTTAATTCGCCCTACTTGAAGCGATTCGGTGACTACAGACGTCTCAGTCCTCGAAAACGACGCGATTCTTACCCTGGTGCTTTGCGACGTAAAGTCGCGCGTCGGCTATTTCGATGAGCTGTTCCATGGTCATCGTCGTGTTGAGGCAAGAGACGCCGATGCTCACGGTGGCGCGAAGTCCGTTCGATTTCGTCGTAGCCACCGCCTGTCGCAGCCGTTCGGCCAGCAAAACGGCTCCCTTCATCGACGTTTCCCTGGCGATGACCGCAAATTCTTCACCGCCATATCGGAAGGCGAGATCTTCTGTGCGAACACCGTTCTTGATCGCGGTCGCTATAGATCGCAACAGCCCATCGCCGACGACGTGACCGAAGTTGTCGTTGACCTTCTTGAAGTTATCGATATCGAAAATCATGAAGGCGAGCTCCCGGTTGTGTCGGCGAGAGGCCGCAAATTCAGCAACCAAACGCTCATCGAAACACCGCCGATTGAAAAGGCCCGTCAACGAATCTCGCAGGGCGGCTGCCATGACGCGATCGAGGTGGTTGGCCTCAAGGGGATCCATCAGTCGAAACTTCACGATCGTGGTGGTTCCGACGCGGACCATGTCGTTGTCTTTCAGGGGATGAGACGTGATACGGCGTTCACCCACAAAGGTCCCGTTGGTGCTTCCCAGATCCTGAGCGAAAAAGTCACCACCATGCTCGAAAATTCGGGTGTGCTGGCGGGAGACCCCGCTGTCAGTCAGGCGAAGACGGCAATCGGGACCCCGACCGATGATAGCGTCGGCCCCGTGTTCGAGGGTCAGAGACTGCCCTTCCTCGGGGCCGGCAAGCACCGTGATGCAAGGGATTCGACCGGATGTGATGGGAAGAGGCGATGAGGTTTGCGTCGTCTCCTCCGCGAATACCGGCATGGTCAACTCGGCATCCTCGGGAACTTGAAATGCGGGCGCACCGGATTCAAACGCCGACATCGAAGTGGTGGTCGCTCTTTGTCCTAAACCCTGTCGGGAAAGGTAGTCGGATTTGTCTTCGGGATCGCTCATGAAAGCGGAGAGGTGGTGTAAGTGTGATTCGGCAATATTCGCAAGGGCTTGAGCCATGGTGCGTCGAAGTTGGTGCGAATGAATTTTTCTTCGCGTTCCTCCGATACCAACGTAATGGGTTTGTCCCCTCTCCGTTGCGTTCCGCTTACTTCGTGCCTGTGAAATAGGAAAACCCGCCGAGCCTTGCGGGCCGGGCGGGTTTCGTCATACGGTTTGCGGTGGTTTACGGCAGAACGATGTCGATCGAATCAAGGTACAACGTTCCCTTGAAATCGGCAGGCAATCCTCCGAAAAGCAGTCCGATTTCGTACCACCCGAATGCATTGACGGTGTTGTCTTTTGCAAAGGAAAGCTCGAACGTAGTCCACACGTTACCGGTGGTATTCGTCTGCACCGCTTGCCAGGAGACGTCGCCGCCGACGAGGTAAACCTGCGTACCGAACTGAGATTTCGAGAAGTAGTAGCTGCCCTTGATGGTCGTTCCGGCTGGAATCTTTCCATCAAGAATGCCCTTTTTCGCCAGTGCGCCGAGTATCGTCGTGCTTGGTGCAACGACCGCGAAGCTGTTCGGCGGGGTGCGTTTGGCGAGTTCATCCGGTGTGGGATCATCGGCCGGTGTAGCCGGATCATCCCCGTACGTAGCACATACGGCGGCGTAATCGGCCTTGGCAGTTGTGAAGTCGATTACAAATTTGAGCGATGATGCACCCGTTACTTTTTGTTCAGTCGAGATCATGGGTTGACCGGTGCCAATGCGCCCGTGGTCACATTGAGCTTGGCCTCCGTTGAAATGATCGACGCCGTTGTTCCATCCCTGGACGCTGGTTTCAAAATCCCACGATGGTCCTGTGACCTTGGTGCCACCGGTGCCGCCGGTTGCAGTGCCGCCGGTGCCGCCGGTTGTAGTGCCGCCAGTACCGCCGGTTGCAGTGCCACCGGTGCCGCCCGCTGCAGTGCCGCCGGTTGCCGTACCGCCTGCTCCGCCCGTCGCCGTGCCGCTGGAGCC
>JAYUPZ010000182.1:0-2064 GCA_043759805.1 Myxococcales bacterium
AAAGCATCCACCTCCGCGAGGGTTGGCGGCAGGCCGTTAACGTCGAGGTGTACCCGCCTCAGCAACGCCAGATTGTCGGCGGTCGCACTCGGGGTGACACCGTTCTTTTCCAGCTTGGCCAGAACGAAGGCGTCGATTGGATTTTTTATCCAAGAGCTGTTTTTGACGACTGGAACGCTCGGCCGAACCGGTGCAACAAATGCCCAGTGCGTCTTGACGGGTTCTTTCCCCTCGAAGCTGAAGCCCGTTGGCCAGTGGGCTCCCGCATCGACCCAGGCTCTAATCTTCGCAATTGTTGCGGTGTCGAGTGCGTCGCCCTTGTCCGGTGGTGGCATCCTGTCCTCATCTGTGCGTGCGAGCAGCAACACGAGTGGGCTTTCGGTGCTTTTTCCAGGCACGATCCTTGGACCATCGTCGCCTGGCTTGAACAACGCTTGCTGTGAGTCCAGGCGAAATCCGGCGCGCTGCTTGTTTGGACCGTGACAGGAGAGGCAGCGCTCGGCGAATACGGGGGCGATGTCTCGCGCAAAGTCGACCGGACCTGGCGCAGCGGGAGGCAGTTTGATCGTCTTTTGCTCTGCAGCGTATTTGGGTTCGGCCCGGGGGCTTTCCGGATCCGAAAGAGCGGAGACGCCGACGAGCGTGAGTACAAGGGCTCGGGCGCAATGGTAGCGCCGATGGAGTGGCATGCCTTGTTGTATCCGGGCCGGTGGATTGCGTCTCCTCACTTTGGGGGGGAAAAGTTATCATTTTTTAAGATAGACTTCAGGGATGCGAACGGCGTCACAACAGCCTGACCACGACCATGTATGAGGACCTAAAAATTCCGTCCGAGTTTTTCGGGCGTGTCTACCACTACAGGGAAAAGGTAACGCCGCGGATGGTGTTTACCCACCGCCACCGCGAACTTGAGGCGAACATCGTCGTGCGTGGGACCGCTTCGTATCGACTTTTTGATCGCCGGGTCGACATTCGTCGCAACACGCTTTTATGGCTATTCCCGCGGCAAGAACACGTCTTGTTGAACACCTCTGCGGACTTCGAGATGTGGGTTTGGGTGATCAAGCCCGGAATATTACGGCGCAACTGTACTGCGTCCCTGTGTTCGATTCTTTGCCAGGGCAACCCGCCCGAGGTGTATTCCCGCCCGATCCCGGCCACCTCCGCAACCGAGCTGATTCACCTCGTGCAGCTTGCAAAAACTGCGATGCCGACCGATGTGGATGTTTGCAACAGCAGCTTGTTGCACGCGACAACGCGCGCACTCGCCATCTACCAGGAGTCAACTCAGAATCACTCGAAGGGGCACCTCAGCACCTTGCACCCGGCCGTTGAAGATGCGGCCCGTCTACTCGCGGACAGCGAACAGTCGTTTGAATCCATCGCGAAAGAGATAGGTCAGCATCCAAGCTATCTCAGCCGTTTATTTCACGATCAGATGGGCGTGAAGTTGGTCGATTTTCGCAACCGCATGCGCATCCGACGCTTTCTTGGCATTTTTGGAGACGGCGACGATCAGACGATGGTTTCGGCTGCCTTTGCCGCGGGTTTTGGCAGTTATCCGCAATTCAACCGTGTTTTCAAGCAAGTCATGGGCGTCAGTCCCTCGCAGTTTCGGCGGGAATTGCGCGGAGAAACGCGAGATGCGGATTAGGACAAACGTACCACGAAGGGTCGCGTGATCGCTCTCGGCGTGGTGTCCGGGCTGATGGGATTGTTGTCGGCCAAATTGGTCCTGCAAGGCGATACGTCCTGCCCAACTGCTGCCGAAGTGGGTCGAGAGCTCGAGTCGATGCTCCATGTTGATGCGCGCGTCGAGGAACGGATCAAACTTCAAACGGTCGGGGATGTTGTTGGCATCGAGCTTTTCGCGGCGGATGGTACCGAGCTCATGCGTCGTTTGATACCGCCCGGGGGTGATTGTCAGGGGCGGGCGCGGGTTGCGGCCGTGATGGTTGGGGCGCGACTGCGACAGATTCGACCGGAGGTTTTCAAGGTCGACGTTGTCGCTCCCGTAGTGCTCATCCCGGATCGCCCCCAACCGCAACGCTTGCCGACGTTCGA
>JAYUPZ010000183.1:0-2057 GCA_043759805.1 Myxococcales bacterium
CACAAATTCAACAATCGTAAATCGTTGTTTCCGGCGAGAGTGGGCCGAGCGGCACAAATCACGAGCAACGCTGCCATCGCGACGACGCCAGTACGTACACGCGAGGAATTGTGCAGCTCGTGATGCCGCGACGGAGAAAACGCGCGGACCAAAAACACTGAGCGCATGCGCCCATGACGGTATGATTGCAGTGCGTGAGTGTCAAGGACAGCCATGCACCGCTCTGCACTGTGCTAGCTTGCCGACGCCGCGATGCCCTACCGCGTGATTCGATTTTTCGCCGTTGTGGCGGCCGTGGCTGCCGCGGCCGGGTCGATAGCCTTGCCCGCGCACCGAACGGTACTGACGGTCGCGGCCGCAGAGCTCGCCGTCCTCGCGTTTGCCGCTCATCTGTTCACCCACGATTTCGAGCGCCTCGTCGCAACCCGGTACCTCCGCCGACCGAGTCCTTCCCGGGCGATTCGAATGGGGCTCGGTTTGTCGCTCCTTGGCATCCCTCTGTCGGGAATCGTGTTTTGGCTCGGACACGCGCACAGTCGGACCCTGGAAACAATGGGAGCCACTTTCATCGTGGGTGCGGCCCTGTGCGCCGTGGTGTTCGTACTCTTGCACCTGTTTAACGTCTTCATCAGCTTCTCCACCTTCGGTGTGGCACTCGGCGTGGCCTCCCTCGTCGTGGTGCTCGCTGTCACAAGTGGTTTCGAGCGCGAGTTTCAGGAAAAGGTTTTGGGCGTCAATGGGCACCTCATCATCACAAGTTACGGCTTGCCTGAACCCGACGAGGCTCGCCGCGAAGCGGACGAGATGGCGCAAAAACTCAAGGGGCTGCGAGGCGTAACACGAATTGAAAAGTTCAGCCTATCGCCGGGCGAGGTGATGATAGGCAAGGTCGGCGCAACGCTCAAGGGTGTTGATCTATCGCAGGGTGCGCGCGATCTTCGGCGGGCACTGCTCGACGGATCGGTCGACAATCTCGGCGTGCCAGCCACGTGTCAGGCGCCGCCTCTCTTGCCGGGCGAAGATGCAGGACCCGCGGAATCGGCCGGGCGCATGATCCTCGGCGAGGAGCTGGCGCGGAAGTTGAAGATCAAGGTTGGCGATTGTTTGCGCGTGCTTGTTCCCTTCCCGGAGAATGGGGCAACCACGCCGCCCTCTTATGCATTCAAGGTGGTCGGCCGTTTCCACTTCGGGTTCAATGAATACGACACGCGTCTGGCCTACATCAACATCGAGGACGCGCGCCGGCTATCGGGTGCACGTCAATCGCTGTTTGGTGTCGAGGTCCGTTTCGCCGATCCCCTGGCTGCGATCGGCCTCGTGGGCGAAGTCGAAGAACGACTCGGGCACGCGTACAAGGTGATGGACTGGCGGACCCTCAACACCAACCTGTTCACGGCGTTGACCATGCAGAAGGTGGTGATTTCCATCATCTTGCTCATCATCATCGTGGTCGCCTCCTTCAACATCCTCGCGTCGCTTTATCTCATCGTGCGCACGAAGAAGCGCGAGATCGCGATCCTGGGGGCGATGGGCTCTCGCACGCGACCCATCGTGGGTATCTTCCTGGTTGCAGGCGCGATGGTCGGCCTTGCCGGGGGTGCGCTTGGACTTGGATTCGGCCTCATCATTTGCCGGGTCATTGCGCGATTCGGCTACAGCCTTGATCCGAAGGTCTATCTCATCGAGCACCTGCCGATCGAAATTTCCACGGTCGAGCTTCTTTTGGTTCCGGCGGTCGCGATATTCATCAGTCTCACGGCGACGCTTTATCCCGCTATCAAGGCGAGCCGCCAGAATACGCTCGACGGCCTGCGCTACGATTGAGCCACGCGCGTGTTGTTTCGCACACGGAGGCCTCGTGGTAGCGTGGCGAGCAGCATGAGAGGAATTTTTCGTATGGCTCACCGTTTGTCAGGCCCAATGGCAACACTCTGTCTCTTCGCTTGCGCAACAACGCAATCGACGTCCCCCGTCCAACCGACGCGAGTGGAGCCGGTTGCGGCGGAGTCCGAAGCCAGGCCGGCGCCGACACCCGTCTCCACGCCAACACCCGTCTC
>JAYUPZ010000184.1:0-4493 GCA_043759805.1 Myxococcales bacterium
GCCGGCACAATCCGTCGCGGTGGTGTCGTTGCGGGATGATTTGCTCGGCATTTCCGACAGCGCTAACGCAACCCTCGGATTGCGACCCTTGACGTCTGCTGCGCGATTCGCAAGTGAACTGACCTCGTCTTCGGCCGAGATCCGCAGCTTGGCTGGCGCGTACCTCGGACAGGGTTTTGCATTCTCTCTCACCCCGACAACGCGCGGTTTGTCGCGCACGTCATTGCCCAATCGCTGTGCTGAACGGCTTTGGCAAGTAACCGCCACGGTCGTTGGTGATGGCATCTCCACGGGTTCGACTCGCATCCCGGTCCAGCTAAGAAAACGCAATACGTTTTCGAGCCAAATGTGTTCCAGCGCGGGTGGGCTGCAAACAGCATCGATTCAGCCGGCAAAAAATCTCTTAAAGCCGGATGCGCTCGGCGTCGCAGAAGAAAAAGCCGACTACACGGACGCGGCTATATTGGCCCCGTTGAATGTTCCCCGCTCTCAATTCGAGAGTGACGCGTTCAGCGAAGGTTTGTCGACCGAGATGGCAGGGTACGGGTTCTATGGCGACTATGTGTTGTTCTTCCCGAAGGCATCGACCGCGGGTCTCGACCTGACGAAAGTCGAAGACGTCTTGCTCCGGTTCACGTATCTGTCCGTCGACGGAACCTAAACGAGAGAGGCGTTCCCACATGTTGATGATTTTGAAATGGGCTGTGGTGCTCGGGTTTTTTCTTTGTTTGGGCGGAACAGCCCGTGCTTTACAAAGCCCCACCCCGGGCGCTGCATCCGCCACTACCGTAAAACTACCCGATGGTCCCGGTTCCGTTCGCGGTCTCGGCGATCCTGCATCGGTTAATGTTTTCTCCGCCCAGGTCCGCTACGACGTTCCCATCGTATTGCCCGCAGGTCGCGCGGGCTTTGGGCCCAGCCTGGCGCTAACCTACGCCGGAGAACTGGGCAACGGTCCCGTAGGAATTGGTTTTTCACTTGGCCAAATCGCAATACGTAGGTCGGTTCGTCACGGCGTTCCGTATTACGACGCGCGGGATGAGTTGGAGCTCTTCGGAATTGGCGGCGGAGGCCGGTTGATTCGGGATGCCTCGGATCCTTCGGTGTTCTGGGTGCAAGGCAGCGGTCATGATCTGAAAGCCCAGTTCGACAAGGGCGGATTTGTCGTGACCGATTCGGAGGGTCATGCTTATCGACTCGGGGTGACGAGCGCCGGCCGTGAAGGATCGGACGCGGCCGGGACATCGGGAGGCGATCCCTTCACCGCATCCGTCTCGGCGTGGCTTGTCGAAGAGGTCCGGGATCTCGCGGGTCAGGCGATTTCTTTCTCATATGTATCCGACGCCGGAACGCTTGTTTTGAAGCGCATGACCTGGGGTCCCAACGGGGGCGCCTCTGCGACGCCCGTGTTTCAAACGGAATTGAATTACGAACCGCGCCCGGACGTGAACGTCAGCTATCGAACGGGGTTCGCGGTTGAACCGAAACTTCGGTTGCGCGCCATTGTGGTGATGTCGTTCGGTGAGATCGTGCGCAGCTATGGCCTCGACTACGATCCTGCGTTTCGCCTCAGCCGACTGATTCGGGTAACAATGAACGGTCGCGGCGGCAAGGGCATGTTGCCCCCCGTCACGTTTGGCTATCCCGCCCCCCCCGCACCAACGATCCGCCCTGCGGATGGAATCGAGGGATGGGTCCTTAATCAGCGGGGTGTTTCGGTTTGCGACGTCGATGGCGACGGCATGGGCGATCTGCTTTCACTTGAAGCCAAAAGCCACGTTTGGAAACGCAATCGCGGCGGACGCTTCGAGAGTGCACGGGCGCTGACAGGGGCTCCCGACGTTGAGCTGCAATCGTCAAAGTTGATGGACGTCGATGGCGATGCGCGGGTCGATCTTGTTCGAGTGGTAGGCGATACGTGGCGTGTTCGCGGCATCGCCGAGGAGATATTGCCAACGGCCTGGAAAAGCTCGGTTGAATGGGCCGGCTCGGCCTTGGTGCCTCTGCAACAATCATCGGTCGAGTTTGCCGATCTCAACGGCGACGGGTTAACCGACGTGCTTGAAAGTGTTACGGATGGACTGCGCGTTCGGATCTCTGCCGCGACGGGGTTGCATTCGCCACAAACTCGACCGTCGATCGACCCAAACAACCGAGGGCTAGAACCCGGTGCTGACAATGTGCATTTCACCGACGCCAACGGCGATGGGCTGGCCGACGTTGTTTGGCTCACCGACAGCACGCACGCCATCTACCTCGGCCGTGGCGACGGGACTTTCATTTTCCAATCGCGCAATCCCTATCCCTGGGGTGCGGCGGTACAGAACCTCGCCGACCTTCGGTTGGCAGATCTCAATCGCGACGGCATTGTGGATCTGGTCAGGGCTACGGCAGGCCATTTACATTTTCATGCAGGGATTCCGGGCGGCAAATACGATCCGACCGATGTGCAGATCGCACGACCGGAGAATGCCGATGCTGACGCGGTGGTGACCATCGCAGAGCTCAACGGCAACGGCTCACAAGATGTCGTCTGGTCGTCACCACGAGGACTGTGGATTTTGGACCTTGCCGGCCCGACCAACGCCGGTGTGCTTGCCCATATCGACAATGGCATGGGGATGGTGACCTCGTTCGCTTACGACGCCTCGGCGTTGCTGTCGGTGCGCGCCGAAGAAGCCCAGTCGCCGTGGGAGCGCTACCTACCGGTGTCGATTCCGGTGCCGACCGAAATTAGCAACACACTCGCCTCGGGCGGCCCAAGTCGCATCACGCTGTTTTCGGTAAGGGATGGCTTTTGGGATCCGATCGAAAGACGCTTCGCGGGATTCTTGGGTGCGACGACAACGTCGGTGGGCGCACGCAAGGAAAACACTTTGCTTACCAAGGCCTGGTTTGCAGCCGGGGTTGGCCTTGACCGTGCCCTGCGCGGAAACATGCTTCGTGAAGAAACGGTTGACGGTACCGGCCGTGTTTTCAGTTTGACCGAAAACGCCTGGTCAGCAATTCCGGTTGCCGGATTCGCAGCCGAAAATCCGTTGCTTCGTCGAGCCTTTTTGACTGGCAGCACGACGAAAGTTTTCGACGGTAGCGCAACGCCTGTCACCATCGTCAAGACCTTTGCCCCTGACGGTGAAGGACGAACGATTCGAGAAGAGCATCAAGGTCGTACCGATCTTTCCGGCGATGAAAAGATCGTCACACGAATCTTTGCGGACGACGTCGTATCCGGCGTGCGCAATCGTGTATGTGAGGAGAAAATCTTCGCTGGCGACGGAACCACGCTGGTTTCGTATTCTCGATCGATCTACGGCGATCCCGACAAAGACGCCGTTGCCCTACCCGGAATGGCATGCGGAATTGGCCGTGGCCTCGTCCGCAGAGCCGAAAGGTTCCTGGAACAGCGTAACGCTGAAAGCGGCGTCGACCAAAGCCGATTCATCGCGTTGACCGCCAACGAGTACGATGTTTGGGGAAACGTGACACGTACCTACGACGATGGCGTCACCCGTTGGTTCACGTTTGACGCGTTGGCCATACGGGTTGCAACCGAAACACTGCGACCGGTTGCCGGAGTCGATTTGACCTGGACTGCAACCTACGACGATGTGCTCGGATCTCCCAACTCTCTTACCGATCCGAACGGCGACAAGACTTATGTCACCTACGATGAGCTTGGACGCCCACTGACCGTCGGCATCGGCGCTTCTCCCGCCCACATTCGCTACGCACGCGACTGGTCCGCACCGCGTCCACGTACCACCACGTGGGTGTTCGATGGAACGCCGGAAAAACTGCGGGCATCTTCCGGTCCGCCAGCAGAGGGCTGGCGCGAATCCATTGAGATCAGCAACAGCGCGGGCGACACCCTCTATTCCGCAACACGGCTAGGCACAGACCGCTTCATCATCAAGGGTTGGGAAGAACGAGACGAGCGCGGCGACGTGACTCTGGCCGCGGACGCGTTCTACCACCGCGGCCCGACCCTGCCGACGACGCTGCCGATGGCGGGTGTTCCTGTGCAACGGTTCGCTTTCGATGCAATGGGCCGCCTCCGCGAACAAAGTTTGCCATCGGGCGCGATGAAGTCCGTCCACTTCGAGGCGCTGCGCGAGACAGTTACATCAAGTGGCCTCGCGCCGGTGGTCAGCGAAAAAGACGGTTTTAGTCGCACCGTTCGTACCTACCGGGATTTGACGGCGGACGGCGTCACTGTGCGAGAGGGTATGCAGGCTGGTTATGATGCCGCCGATCGCCTGCTTCAAATTGCGATCGAGCCGGGTAGCGTGTTACACGCGTTTGCGTACGATTCCCTGGGCAGGCTAGTCGCTGCCAACGATCCGGACATCGGCAGGCGTCAGATGGGATACGACGACAGGGGTTTCCTGGTGCGGCACGAAAATGGCGCAGGCCAAGTGATGCGATTCGGCTGGGATGGGGCCGGTCGATTGACCGCACGCGGTCCCGACGGAACAGGCAGCGCCAGCGACTTT
>JAYUPZ010000185.1:0-2055 GCA_043759805.1 Myxococcales bacterium
CTTTCCGGTGCGGCGAATTCGATGGTCGAGATCCTCCCCTTCGAGAAACTCCATCACGAGATACAACTCACCATTTGGGCCCGTGCCGAAATCGAGAGTCTGGACGATGTGTGGATGTCCAAGTTGGCTCGTAATCTCGGCCTCACGCCGAAAGCGCGCGAGTGCTTCCTTGTTGGTCGAGAGATCGCGGGACATGACCTTAATTGCAACACGTTTACTTAGGCGCAACTGTGTTGCCTCGTAAACGGTACCCATTCCTCCTTCGCCGATCGTCCGCTCAAGACGATAGAGTCCGTCGAGGATTTTCCCCGCAACCGCCTGGCCAGTTTCCACGCCGTTACTCATGATTGTTGGTCAACCCTGACCGCCGCCGCCTTCCAATGATCGTTTCGGCACTGATCGATTCGGCCGTCGAAAAGCCATCCATCAAAGCGTTGAAGTTCGCTTCGTCTTTTGGCGGCCCGGTTGCTCCACCGTCCAAATGAAACGCCACCGTCATCAACTGCCGAAATCACCGCACGCAAGCTGCCTACGTCGGACGAGCATCCTGTCTCAAAAAGCAGCCAAACGTATTGACTCAACCTGACCGTCACCAATCTGCCGAACCCCCGAGGCGACCATATCCGCACTGTGCCTTTCAGTCTAGTTGATAGACACACCGTCCATGTCTTTGTGGCTAAGACATGGACCTACAGGCGCGCTTCGGGCTACGGCTCGCAACTTTTCGGGAACAACGCGGCCTTTCGCAAATGCAACTCGCGAAAAAGATTGGCGTTTCGTCTCAATACGTCAACCGCTTGGAAGGAGGCGAGCGTGCACCGTCTTTCAAGGTGCTGGCGAACCTTGCAAGCGCTTTGGAGGTTGATGCGGGTGAGTTTCTCCGACCAGACGCTCGGACGCGTCCCGGAAAAACCCCTTCGCCCGTCCTCGCACAGTTGATGGGCGCCGCCGAGCGTTTGGCGCCTACCGACCTTGGCGCAATCCTTGATTTGGTTCGACGCCTCGGGCGGAAGTAAGACGGGTCGGTCATGCGGTCCCAAAAGGAGCACGCGGACCGCGGCCTTGCGCGGATTGTGGAGTCAGCCCTCTGCCCATGCGGGAGCCAACACCCCCCAACCGACGGATTCCTACCCTTTAAACGTAATAGTGCGCCAAGAGGCGACGTCGGATGTTTGGGATTTAAGCGAATTTGATTCGCGCTGCCTCAGCAACCGATCTACGGCCGTGATACGCGACAATATTCGGCGTTTGAAGTCGAGCCGCAATTCGCCCGGTGCTAGAAAATAATTCTTTCAGTTTGCGCGAACGCACCGAACATTACTAGGGCCATCATCAAACGAAATCAGGAGTCGCTGTGCACCACATGAAATTAGGCGATAGGAAACGAGCAACGTGCTTGGTTGATGGCGAGACCTTGGCAAACTGCCTTCGGGTTGAGAAGGTAAGGGCGATCACGGATGTTTTTGTCGCAGAATGCCCGGTCCTTGTATCCGCTGCAGCCGAGGCGGCCGCAGCCATCGTTCGGGGACGAAAAGTTAACTCAACTCCAGTTATCAGACTTTGATCGAGGATGTTAACGTATCGTGAGACGCAGTGTCTTATGCTCCTCATCAAAGCACCGGTTACGCTGGGACTGACCACGTGCACGCCATCCTACACATCTCGGATCTCCATCGATCTTCGCGCGAACCGGTCACGAACGACACCTTGATTGCGTCTTTGCTCGCCGATCGAGATCGTTTCGTACTGGAAACCCCGGGGCTGCCCGCGCCGGACTCGATCATCGTGAGCGGGGACATCATTCAGGGGGCGCTGCTTGGGGCGACGGGCTGGGAGTCCGATATCGTCGACCAGTACGAGGTCGCGTATCAGTTCCTCGCTAGGCTTACCGACCGAATGGTCGGGGGCGATCGTGCTCGCGTCGTACTACTGCCGGGTAACCATGACGTCTGTTGGAACACGGCCCGATCTGCAATGTCCCCTGTTGCGCGCGACGATGAGCCCAAAGGAGTGCCTGACATTCTCTTCACACCGAAGAGCGAGCATCGTTGGTCT
>JAYUPZ010000186.1:0-4486 GCA_043759805.1 Myxococcales bacterium
GCCGCCGGTGGTTGGTCCAGACGGCGGGGTACCCGTGGCAGGCACCGATGGCGGCGGACCTGTCGTAAGCTTGGACGGAGGACGGCCTTTTCCATGGACGGAGGATGACGCCGATGTTCCACCGACCGGGCCGATAGCCAATCCTCCGTCAACACAACCGACCGGAATGGATGCGGGTTCATCAAACACGGACTCGGGTGTGCCGATGAAGGACGACGGTGGCGGCGGTGGATGTTTCTCCTCCGTTGCGGGTCGAAAGCCCACCAGCGCAGCGCCAATGTTGGTCTTCGCCGCAATCGCGGTTCTGTTTCGTGTGACACGACGGCGGCGCGACCGCATGGAGCCCTGATAGAATCCGTCCGGAAATGAACCCGTAACACATTAGGGGGATCGTCGGCGCACTGTGCGGCGGGTGCTTCTCGTGTCGCACGCGAAGGACGCGGACGCGGCGGTTGTCAGGGAAGTTTTTTGTCATAGATACGCGGGTCCTTATTTCCGCACCCGCAAACCGGGCGGTCGGGCGGACCGAAAGGGCATTTTCGAGCGTGAATCGAAGGGTCCGGGGTAAAGTGATGGGGGGCGTATCGCGCTTATGATGCCTATCCGCAATGGTACCAAACTTGTCTGCAGGCGCGGTCGGCGTTTTTCTAACCGTCCTCGTATGCTGTGATGATCCTGCAATGTTGGCGACCGTCGATGCCGACGCAACACCCAGTCGATCGGACGCAGGCGTCATCGATTCGTACTCAGGCGGAATGGCATTCGATGCGTCGTTGGACGCGAAAGACGATCACGATGGCAAAATGGATGGTGGGTACCGCCTTTCGTATGAGTGTCGAAACGTGGCGCCGCTGATGTTGTCAACGACTCCAACAACGTTGGAGATCCAGATCGACGATCTCTCTACGGGTTTATCGGCGTTTTCGGATGGTTTTGTTGGATACATGTATGGGTCCGAGATCGATCTTTCGGATCAGGTACGTCTTCGAACGTGGCCTGAAAACGAGGAAGTGTTGGCTGATTTCACTTCGCGGTACTTTGAAGACAAAAAGCGCGCGATATTATGAAACCGCTCGTGGCGCTAAAGTCTCGTTGGTACTGGATAGACTTGGGTCGGCCGTCGGGAGCTATCGCGCTTTACCCAGCGTTTGCGGTTGGGCTTTTCGGTTCGAAGTTTCGGCCGGATTCATTGGCCGAGGTGAGAAGCGTTGCTTTCTCGAGGGCGGAGAACAACGGCAGGCGCAACGTCGTTGTAAGATTCTCGCAGAATCTCGCGATCAAGTCCACACGACAACCTGTTTATCCCAACACTCCGAGCCCAGGGCAATCGCATCACTTTGCCCCCATGGAGACGCCTAGAACTTGAAGGAGAAAAGCATCTTCCCAACCTGCGCGAAGCCGCCTGTTCTTGATGCCGATCTTGCACCCCGGGATTGCCTTGAGAAGGTTTAGCGTCAGGTGGCGCATAACCGAGACGTTTTGTGCGGCATAGCCAGCCCGGATGCGACAATCGTCTTCGCGGAACGCGACATCAAGTACCCAATGCAGCTCGTTCTCAATTCCCCAGTGGCTGCGCGCAGCCCGCAACGCTTTGACTGCGGAAAAGTTTTTCTTCGAGCTGATGTAGTAACGGCGTTCAGTCGAGGTTTTTCCGTTGGCGGTTCGTTCGCATTCGATCATGGCAACGGACTCCAGATTGGTCCACTGTTTGTGATTCGGAATGCTCTCGACCTGAGACATTGTCCAACATCGACGTACCTCGGTTCGTCCGTGGCCTTTGTTGCTGGTTTCGTGAGTAGAAACGTCGTACGCTTTCGGATCGCGCAGGGCGTGCTCGAAAATGGTCGTGACAGCATCACTGAGCGATGGCTGGTTGTCTTTAACCGCGAGCAGATAGTCAGCGCCCGCATCGATGATGCCTGTTGCGATCTCTTTTTGGCAGCCCATTGCATCGATCGTGACCAGGCAACCTTTGATGCTCAACAGCTTGAGCAGGCGTGGGATCGCTGTGATCTCGTTCGATTTTTCTTCGGTCTTGACCTGCCCAAGTACGATTCGATTGCTTGTAGCCCACGCGCTGACCATGTGCACGAATGTGCCCGACCCCGCCGTTTGAAACGAGCGTCGCAAACTCTTGCCGTCGATCGCCACCACCTCGCCCTGGGTCAGATTGGCCACCGCTGCAACCCATTGCTGGAACGCCGCCGAAAGTGCATCGGGGTTCAACACACTGAAGACGCGCCCCAACGTATCGTGTGACGGTATGCCGTTTCGTAAATCCAAAAACGTCTTGAGCCACGTCTCCTTTGCGCGACCGAATTGTTCGATTGCCACGAACGAGTCGGCACCGCAAACCACAGCACACAACGCAAGCACCAGAATGTCCGTCAACGCATGCTGTCGCGTGTGCTCTCTTCTCGGGTCCGGGACCGCCGTGAAATACTCCACGATCGATACCGCCTATTCCTGCTCTTCCTGCTGTGCTTTCGTCTGCCTCATCGGCACACAGCAAGCTACGTCCCGTGCCCTTTTTCAAAAAATCACCCACGAATCCCCGCTATCCCACTGGAATCGTTCGGCTTATGATGCGATGGCCCGGGTCGATCATCCCAGCAGTGCAACCATGGCGAGGGATGGACTTTCTGTGCTCGGCCACGTCGCGGTCCAAGGGCTGGTGCACGCCCCGGTGAGCGATTACGGTAAACGTCGTGTCCGCGCGTTTATCGGCGTGGGGCCAGAAGAAAAGCAAAGCCTCGACGACTAGCAATCCTATCGCAATAGTTCGTTTCGGGTGGCTGGCAAACGGGTTGGGCATGCTGCATTGAGAGGCAACAACTATGCCGAGCTACTGGTGTCGTGTTTTTCGCTACTTAACCCCATCACGCGGAGTTAAATTAGTACGAAATACATAAAATGTAGGAAACGAGGGCCTGCGTTAGGCAACGGGCAATGGAAAGAAGTAGATTTTCCACGATACGTGCCTATCCGCCCGCGGAAACAAGCGCCAAACGCAACTGCACCACGGGAACTCCCGAATGTTCGATTCCGTAGCACCGGAGCCGAGGTCCGAACCCAACCGCTCCCTCGCGAGCCGCGAGACACCGCCACTTACGGCTTGACCACCGCGGTGGCACCAGGGCAAAGGAGACGAAATGTCGCATCGTCGATTGCATTGACGTACCACTCGATCCTGCAATTGGCCTCTCTGGCCAAGAGCGCCGCCGGCGCCCCCTCGTACTTGCAGCCGGCCACGTACGCTGCGTCGTTGGTGCACCGACTCGTCGACCAGACGCTGGGTGCCTTGCACGAATCTTTCGCAAAGAGGGCCGTGTTCCCCACTCCGCCAATGTCACGGCACCGGCCCGCGGCCCAAGTGCAGCTGCCCACGAAATTCGCGCAGGTGCCGCCCGAGGTCCCGCCAGCGCCACCCGTACCACTGCCACCGGTGCCCATTCCGCCGCTGCCACCCGTGCTCGTCGCGCCACCCGTGCTCGCGTCGCCGCTACTCGCACTCGCGCCTCCGCTGCCCGCGTCGCTGCCTCCGACCTTCGCCCCGTCGCCTCCGCCACATCCGACGCACACAAGCAGCCCCACAACCCCGAGTAGCTTCATCATGGCGGGCATCATGGCAGGCCCAGTGGCCGAACGCTACGCTTCGCTTTCCACGCCATCCGCCCATCGTCAAAGGACCCACCCTAGTTGGACTGAGATCGAGAAGCTCGGGAGGCGCCGCGGTTTATTCGGGTTTCTGCACCGTCCGATCGGGACGTGGTGGCGGTTGCGTCGAATGTGCACAAGCGTGTTACGAAGTTGCTTTCGGATTCGGCGGCGATCAAGGCGGCTGACCGAGAGGGAAGGGAACATCTGCTGCGTTACATCGCTCGCCCTCCGCTGTCAGACGGACGATTGTCGCCGTAGGAGCGGAGATGGACGGTGCGCCATGCGCAGACGGTTGACTCGGCGCCGGCACGCCTCTAGTCTCGCGCGCATGGCTCGTCGTTGGATGGTTGAGGTTTTAGCAGCGGCTATTTTGTGCTCGAGCACGGCGCAGGCAGGTGTTTGCCCTAGCACCGTGCAGCCAGTCAGTTGTTATACGACAGAGCCTCCCCCCGAGGTTTTGATCGACGATGCGCCGATCACGCCTATCGAACACTACACGCCGTTCGTGTGGCGCTCGGGTGAACGCAAATTCGATCCAGCCCCGTACAAGGGCGAACCGATTGCGCAGCCCGGCCTCGACATCGTGCTTGGAGCCGGAGGCTGGGGCCGGGGCGCCGACGAACCGATGGCAATCGCTCGCATTACACAGTCGTACTTGCTCTCGCCGGGCGCCATTTACATGTTTCCGAGGAATGTCGTTGACGACTTTCCCTGCGAGCTAGGCACGCCACTTTGTTACGCGGTGACCAGGTTAAAACGCGGAATCTGGACGAGGGCGAGCGCAATGGTGCAGCGCATGTACCGCGTACGGAAGATAAACCCGGCA
>JAYUPZ010000187.1:0-4477 GCA_043759805.1 Myxococcales bacterium
TCGCCACGGTTGGCTCGGTTGCGCCGTTCGTGGGCCTGTTCGGAACCGTGTTTGGCATCATCACGGCGTTCCAGGACATGGGCGATCCCACCAAGGGCGGCGGCGGCATCGGCGCAGTTGCAGGTGGTATTTCCGAGGCGCTTCTCACGACCGCCGTTGGTCTGGGCGTCGCCATCATCGCGGTGTGGTTCTACAACTACTTCTCCGCAAAGATCGAAGACGCGACCATCGATCTCGACGAGACCGCTGGCGAAGTGCTCGACAGCATGATGCGCGAAGGCCGCGGCGGACCCCGTCCGGCTCCGGGTGGCTACGCACCCCAGGGACAGCGTTACTAAACAAAGCCTGAGACCACCGCGATGGCGACTGAACGACAGATAAAAAAGATCCGCGAACGTGCGCGACATCCCAAGAAGCGCACGGGCATGGGACCCAAGGCCGACATCAACGTCACCCCGTTGATTGACGTCGTGCTCGTTCTGCTCATCATCTTCATGGTGGTCACGCCTCTCATCGTGAGCGGTGTGCCGGTTGAAATGCCGCGCACCGCACACCACGAGAAAAAGCCAGATGACGGCAAAGATCTGTTTCTCTCCATCACCGAGCGCGAAGACATCTATTTCATGTCAGCTCCGGTTGAACTCAAGGATCTCGGCCGCATCGTCGACGAGGAAATGCGTCGCAACCCTGGCAAGACGGTGTTCGTGAAGGCCGACAGCCGCATTACCTACGGCGTTGCACGCAAGGTGATGGAGCAGCTGAACAAGATCAACATCGAGAACATCATGCTCGGTACTGAAGAAGAGAAAAAATCCGTGGAGGCAGGAGAGTAGTCATGTCGATGGACGTAGGCCAAAAAAAGGGCGCAAGTGCGGACATCAACATGACGCCGCTCATCGACATCGTGCTCGTGCTCCTCATCATCTTCATGGTCATGGTGCCCACCATGATGAAACACCACACGGCCAACGTGCCGAAAAAGTCGACCGAGGTGACTCCGGCAGCGAACACCTCCTCGAACATCATCATCGAGTACACGAAGGATCGCATCATCAGCATCAATTCGGAACCGGTTGCCTGGGAGGCGCTCGCCACCAACCTGGCCGATCGCCTGAAGAAGAAGGCGCAGAAGGTGGTCTTTTTTAAGATCGAGGACGACGCCAACTATGGCGAGACCGTGAAGTTGATGGACACCGCACGGGGTGCTGGCGCAACGACACTCGGCATCGTCACGCCGGACTAAGGCGCCGGTTTTTGCTACTGAACGCGGCTCGTCGGGATCTTTGAGTCGACGATGAACTGCAAGAGTTCGTGAATGTTCTTCGCGGCCTCTTCGGTCTGCGGTGAGCCCTCGGCATCGAGGCGTTTGTAGTGCACCTGGGTCGGACGGGTCGCCGGGTCAGCAAAGGCCTTTTTGATGCCTTCAAGACTTGAGTCGGCACCGTTGAGCAAAACCTTGCCATCGTTGCTGACGACCACGAGTGCGGTGCGGGTGTCACCTGTGGCGGGCGGTTGCGTGGCTTCTGGGGCGGGGGTTGGTGCAGTGCTTGCCGTCACCGAAGGCTTTTCCGGTAAGGGCGGCGGCGGCGGCACGTCCTTCTTGCATCCCACAAGGCCTGATGTGGACAGCAGCACAGCAAACAAAAGACCGGTCAACTTCGGGAGTTTTGGGCGACTCATGGCCCACAAGGTTACCCCAGGCCTCGCTATTGCGAAAGCATTGGCACGAGCAGCACATCCACGGCGAGTGCCACGGCAGTTCCAACCGCAGTCCCTGCGATATCCCACGTGAAATCGCGCCACGAGGGATCGCCGTAGCCGGCCAGATCGAAAAGCTCCTTCGCAATGCCGGCGGTCATCGCCACACTGGCGCCAGCGAGCGAGCGGGCGGTCGCAGTATCGGCAAAGGGAATGCTCGCCGCGTAGCCCGCCGAAGAGAGGATTGCAGTCGCCGAGAAATGCAGCGCCTTGTCGTGACCAAACCACGGGTCGTCGTCCGAGGCCTGGGCCTCGGGGCTAAACGTGGCACAAACGATGAAGGCCGTCAGAATGGATATTCGCAACACAGGCTGGGTTCGCTATCGGTCAGGCGTCTCGGCGTTGTCCGGATGTCGGTCTCGCTCGACCGGATAGCCAGCCGGAATTCACTCGCGGAAGGTATCACGGCGTGCGCGGCGGTGGCACCGATTTCGCATTGGGTACGAACATGCTCACCAACGTCGTCTCTGCCAGCGTGATTGGAATCGAAGCCGAGACCATTGATATTGAGGTTAACGTGGGCCGTGGTTTGCCCGGGACCCACATCGTTGGTCTGCCCGATGCGGGCGTCAAGGAAGGACGCGTTCGAATTCGCGAGGCGATCGAGTCGAGCGGTTTTCGCCTCCCATCGCAAAAAATCGTCATCAACCTTGCGCCCGCGGATGTGAAGAAAGACGGGGCGGTTTTTGATCTACCCATCGCGGCCGGCATTCTGTGCTCGAGCGGCGTGGTATCGACGGAATCGCTGGCGGGCTCAGCTCTGGTTGGTGAACTGGCTTTTGACGGTCGCGTGCGTCCGGTTCGCGGCGTCCTTCCGATCGCCGCCTGGGCGGGCCGATCCGGTGTGCGACGTTTGTATGTTCCCGAACGGAACGCTGGCGAGGCCGTGATGGCTGCGGGGAATTGCAAGGTCATTCCCGTGGCGACGCTGGGTGGCCTTGTCGCACATCTTCGCGGGCAGGGCGATGCCGGAGTATTCTCGGCGGCAGAGTCTGTCCCCCCGGGTGAGTTGCCCGATCTTTTGGATGTGAGAGGGCAAACCGTCGCACGTCGATCGCTCGAGATTGCAGCAGCCGGTGGACACAACCTGGCGTTTGTCGGCCCGCCCGGGTCGGGCAAGACCCTGCTTGCGCACCGACTGCCCGGGATCTTGCCGGAACTTTCGTTACAGGAGTCGCTCGAAACCACGATGATTTTTTCGGTGGCCGGTTTGCTCGGGCGGGAGGGCCTCGTGCGCCACCGACCGTTCCGCGCGCCCCATCACACGATTTCCATGGCAGGCCTTGTGGGGGGTGGTGCCCTCGTGCGCCCGGGCGAGATCTCGCTTGCGCACAATGGTGTGCTCTTTCTGGACGAGCTGCTCGAGTTTCCCCGGACGGTGCTCGAAACCTTGCGGCAACCGCTGGAAGATCGTCAGATTTCGATCGTGCGCGCGCGACGTGCAGTACGCTTCCCCGCAAGCTTCATGTTGGTTGCGGCGCTCAATCCGTGCCCGTGTGGCCATCTGGGGAATTCACAAAGAACCTGTACCTGTTCTGGCACTGCCATAGCGAACTATCGTGCGCGCCTTTCCGGACCGCTCATCGATCGCATCGACATGCACGTTGACGTCCCGGCCCTCGGCTACCGCGAGCTCGCGGGCGGTGAACCTGGTGAGGCAAGTGCCGTCGTTCGTCAGCGGGTGGTGCAAGCGCGCGCCCGTCAGGAACATCGGTTTGGCAAGAGCAACGCGCGCATGTCTTCGGCCGATCTTGAAACCTATGTCAGCCTTGATGACAGCTCCCATCGATTGCTTGAACGGGCGGTCACTCGCTTTGCCCTGTCCGCGCGTGCAGTCGCCCGGGTTCGACGCGTGGCACGAACGATAGCCGATCTCGCCGGATGCGATCGGGTGTTGATGGGTCACCTTGGCGAGGCCCTGCAGTACCGTGCGCTCGACCGCGAGGTCACCTGAGGCGGTTCCCGGCGCGCAACTGGCCGCCGGGGGCAGTGCTGCTAGACTCGTCTTCAATCCGGAGGATTCTTATGCAAGGCATCTCATCAGCGTTTCGTGCTTCCGTTGTTCTCGATCAATCGCGCACCAGCTTTTTGCGCAAAACGTACCTGCATCTGCTGGGTGCGATCCTGGCGCTCGTCGCGTTTGAGGCCTACCTGTTTCAATCGGGTACTGCCTTGCGCGTGGCACAGGCGGTGGTCAACACCAACTGGCTGATTATTTTGGCGGGGTTCGGACTTGTGAGTTGGCTTGCACGAAGCGCAGCACATAAATCGCAGTCCAGGGGCGTTCAGTATGCGGCGCTTGCGGGGTACGTGGTGGCGTGGGGCCTGATGCTTGCGCCGGTTCTGTACATCGCGCAGATGAAATTGGGCGGTGGTGTCATCGAATCGGCAGCGGGGATAACCGTGGTCGGTTTTGCGGCGCTTACGGGCGTTGTCTTTGTCACGAAGAAGGATTTCTCCTTCATGGGTTCTATTCTGCGCTGGGGCGGGCTCTGTGCCCTTGGCCTCATCGTCGCAGCCACCATCTTTGGCTTTAACCTGGGCGTGTTCTTCACCATCGCGATGATTGCGCTTGCCGGTGGATCGATCCTTTTCGATACCTACAATGTTTTGAATAACTACGAGCACGATCGTTACGTTGGCGCGTCGCTCGAGTTGTTTGCGTCCATCGTGATGCTGTTCTGGTACGTGTTGCGCTTGTTGATGCGACGCAATTAAA